>NZ_JBTNDH010000006.1:0-117693 GCF_054511095.1 Arthrobacter sp. TMN-49
TCCATGGAGTCAACGATGTCCCGACACATCAAATGATCTGCCAACTCCGCGGCCACCACCAGAGTCAACGATGCCGCGACACAGCAGTCAACTATGTCCTGAAACCAGACACTGTCACCCCGACCACAACACAGCAGCGGTATCCACTTTGGATGCCGCTGCTGTTCTTTAACGTCTTACAGCCAATTCCCAGACGCAAGGGGCCGGCTGCCCCCGCCGCCAGGCATCGCTAGCGACTAGGATGGAGGGCATGAGTGACACCCTTCCCCCGTGCCCTGTCTGTGCCTGTGAATACAGCTATGAGATGGGTGAGCTATTGGTCTGCCCCGAGTGCGCCCACGAGTGGTCGCCGGTTGAGAATACTTTCGAGCCCGGGCAGAAAACTGTTGTGAAGGACGCCGTGGGCAACGTTCTCAGCGACGGCGACACTATCAGCATTGTCAAGACCATGAAGATCAAGGGCAGCCCGCAAGATCTAAAGATCGGCACCAAAGTGCGCAACATTCGTCTGATCTCCCCTGTCAATGGGCATGACATCGACGCTAAAGTGGACGGTTTTGGCCCCATGAAGCTTAGGTCCAGCGTCGTTAAAAAAGCATAGCCGAGCCCAACGATCTAGGACAGGGTGTTTGGGTGAGTTCATGGTTTGAAGCGCTGCCGGCCTTTGTCGTGGCGTTATTGATGTTTGCCCTACCCGGCGGTGCAGTGTTGTTGACGTTGCGGGTGCGTGGTTTCATGGCTATCTGCCTGGCCCCAGCTGTGTCTGTTTCAGTCATTTCCGTTAGCGCTGTGGTGGCCCCGCTCATCCACCTGCCGTGGAACGTGGCGGTGGTGTTGTTGGGCACTGCCATCGCCGCTGGCGCCGGCTGGGCTGCCCGACGCTTCATCCCCGCCCTCGGGGCCACGGACCCCGCCGAGGAACTAAATAGCCGGGTGGGTCTGGGCGCGGCAGCTGTTGGCGTGTTGATTGCCCTGGCGATGACCGCGACGCTTTTGACTCTGGTGGCCAGCAACCCCGAACAGTTCACGCAGGGCTATGATTCCGTCTTCCACCTCAACGCCACAGCGTTGGCCGTGGAATCATCCAACGCGTCCTCCTTTGCCATTTCCGGTTTCATTCTCCCCACGGTGAAGTCAGCTTTTTATCCGGGGGCGTGGCACGGTCTGGCCAGTCTGCTGGCTATTGTCACAGGTATCAGCGCCCCCGCGGCCACAAATATCATCTGGCTGGCCGTGGCGGGGGTGGTATGGCCACTGAGCTGCGTCTTTTTGACCCGTGTTCTGTTTGGCACCGAACGCACGCTACTGATCTCAGCAGCGGTCTTGGCGGCCGCCTTCCCTGCTTTCCCGTGGCTCTTGCTCCAGTACGGATCCGCGTACCCCAATTCTCTCTCCAACGCCTTGGTTCCTGTGGGCATTGGCCTGGTGCTCCTGATTATCAGGCCGTCGGCGCACACCGGCCTGCAGCCAGCCCAAGCCCTGGCACTGGTGGTGTTGTTTATGCCGGGGGCCGTCATGGCCCAACCCAACGGCATTTTCAGCATCCTCTTGGTGTTGACGCCGCTGCTGGTATATCTGATCTTTGCGTGGCTGCGCAGTGGCTTCAGGCGAACACGTCGCCACGGCTTGAGCCGAATAGCTTTACTGCTCCTGGTCAGTGTCGCGGGTGCCACAGCCATGTTTGCGCTGCCGCAAATTCGCAGCCTGTTTGCCTACACCAGCCCCGCATTCCTGTTTTTCCCGCTGGCCCTGCTGCGAAATTTCACCCACGCACCGGCCCCCATCTGGTTCCCGGCACTAGCCCTGACGGCCCTGGTTCTGCTGGGCGTTCGTGCCGGTTTCCGCCGGGCAGGGCTGAAATGGCTCCCGCTTTCCCTCCTTTTGTTGGCTTTCACATATCCCCTGGCGGCCGGCACCAATGTCACCCTCGCGAACATTGTTATGGCGCCTTGGTGGGACAACCCCGAGCGCGTTGCCGCCCTCATGCCCTTGATTGGTGTACCACTGGCGGCGCTGGGCATGGTCAAGCTGGTGGACTGGCTCGACCACAGACTCCCGGCACTCTTCTCCGGCCCTGCCCTGTGGGAGCGCAGGGGTAGGAGTACGACGGCGGCCGCTCTCGCCGTCGTACTGGCCTTCGCCAACCCGGGCCTGTGGCAGATGAAGGACGAGGTGGCCATCATGTTCAACGTGCCTGCCGAACCGGACGGGCTGGCTCAGGTGGACGCCCAGGAGTTGGCGTTGATTCACAGGCTGGAGAGCTACACCACCTCCGGGGATGTTATAGCCAATAATCCTTACAACGGTTCGGCCTTGGCGATGGCACTGGCCGGGCGGCGATTGCTGTTCCCGTATAGCTCACAAGGAGATTTGAGCGCCGACCTGTACACGCTGCGATTCTGGCTCAACCGGGTGGGCAGCGATCAGGAGGTGTGCGCGGCCGCAAAACGGCAGGGCGTGACGCACCTGCTGGATTTTGGCACAGACTACATTCCGGCGTTTGACGATCCGCGGTCGCTCTATCCCGGCATCACGCTCGCACCGGACTCTGACGCCTTCACCCTGGTGGCCAGCGAAGGAAACGCCAAGCTGTACAAGTTGACCGTTTGTGGCGGGGTTCGGCTCTAATCAGCGCCGAGACGGGGCCGGATATTACTTTTTGACCTTTCAGTCATGTTTTCAAGTTTTCAACGAGGTTCTTTTATTGAGGCCTTAGAGTTGAACCAACGTGTGGCACGGGCAAATAAGGAGCGATCGAGTGGGCAGCAGTTTTGGTGATCGGCTGAAAGAGGAACGTTTGTCGCGTCAGCTCACACAGGGTGAGCTTGGTGGGGACCTCTATTCCGCCAGCTACATTTCGCTGCTGGAAAATGCCCACCGTGAGCCAACGGCGGACATCATCCAGCAGTTGGCCCGGCAACTCCAAATGGCCCCCTCCACCATTGCCGAGTGGGTGAACACTTCATCGCCGCAGGAAAGCGAGTATCTGCGGCTGTCCCTGTGCGCGCGGCAATCCTGGGATACCCGCGACTACATGGGCGCAGCCACCAACGCCACGGCAGCTGCCGAGCTTGCCCGCACCCACCACAACCCTGTCATCTGGTGGAATATGACATTCCTGAGCGCCAACGCACTCTTGCGCAACGGCAACCATGCCCAGGCCATTGAGGTGTTGGCAGCGCTGCTGGATCACTCGCTGACTACCGAAAGTGATCCTCTCTCGCTGCGCGCGCACCAGGTCATGGCGTCGGCCATGCTGGCTCAGGGCTCCCTGGCCGAGGCGATCCAGCACGCCACCCAGGCTGTGGAAATTGGTTCCGGTGACAGTGCCGAAGAATTCAGCGCCTATTTGATGGCGCTTCAAACACTTGTTGGCGCACTCACGGAAGCCGGCCGCCTAGACGAGGCCTGGACGCACACGCTGGTTCTTGCCGACTCCGTCACGGATTCCACCCCCGCTCAGATGGCCGGGGAGATTCACTGGGTCATTGGCAACGTTGCCTTCATTCGCCAAGACATCCGGACAGGCCTGGAACACCACGCCAAGGCGAGCCGACTCCTGTCCCCCGCCGCCGATCTTGCCCGTTGGGCCCAGTTCAACAAGGCGACAGCCTGGGTGCGGCTGATGGCGGGGGTGGTGGAACCTGCCACCCTGCAAGCCATTGAACGCAGCGAATTGGCGCACTCAGTGGTGGGTGCCACCGCGGCGGAGACACTTGAGGTGTCGCTGTTGCGTGCGCGTTGGCACTACCTCATCGGCGAACTGCCGCGGGCGCTGGAACTGTTGGCGGATATTGAAAGTAACAAGGAGCAGTTGGCCCCCCACATTGCCGGTGACTCGGCGTTGCTACTGGGTAGCGCGCTGAAAGCCGCGGACAGCAGCGCTGAGGCGCTGGGAGCCTTCCGGAACGCCAGAGACAGGTACATCATGGCCGGAGCTGCTGATAGGGCAGCTGTGGCGCAGGAAAACATCGCGGAAATTCAAACGGCCCTCGGCTAAGCGGCTACTCCATCACCGCGCCCCGACACCTGAACTGACCCGCAGAAAACGCCGAAAATCCTCGATTTCGAGGACATTTTCGGCGTTTTCTGCGGGTCAGTTCAGGGGCGGGTCAGTTCAGGGGCGGGTCAGTTCAGGGGCGGCCTAGCTGAAGGTGGCACCTGTCAGGCGCTCGTACGCTTCAACGTAGCGGGCCCTGGTGCGCGCCACGACGTCGGCCGGCAGGGCAGGCGGTGGCGTGTCCGACCCCTTGTCCCAGCCCGATTCCGGACCGGCCAGCCAGTCGCGCACATACTGCTTGTCAAAGCTGGGCTGGGCCTGACCCGGAGCCCACAGGGCAGCATCCCAGAACCGTGAGGAATCAGGTGTCAGGACTTCATCACCCAGAGTGATGACGCCGGTGGCCGGATCCGTGCCGAACTCCACCTTGGTGTCGGCCAAGATGATGCCGCGTTCACGGGCAATCTCTTCGGCACGCGTGTAAATCTCCAGGGTCAAGCTTCGCAGTGCGTGCGCGTGCTTGACTCCCACGGTTTCCACCATGGCCTCGAAGCTGATGTTCTCATCATGCTCACCGACGTCGGCCTTGGCCGACGGCGTGAAGATGGCCGGGACCAGGCGCGAGCCATCCACCAACCCGACCGGCAACGGCAGGGTGCAGACGGTCTGTGACTGGCGGTACTCAATGAGTCCTGTGCCTGTCAGGTAGCCGCGGGCAATGCACTCGATGGGGAACATGTCCAACCGTTTGCACACCATGGCACGGCCGGCAACCTGCGCCGGAACGCCTGCCTCAACCGTTGTTGCCACCACGTGGTTGGGTACATCCAGCTGCTCAAACCACCACAAGCTCAACCCGGTCAGGATCCGGCCCTTGTCGGGGATTTCGGTGGCCAGGATGTGATCAAAGGCGCTGATCCGGTCACTGGCGACCACCAGCACCACGTCGGTGCGGCCGGCGAACGGGCCTTCGCCGGCGAATTCGGGCTGGTACAGGTCACGCACCTTGCCCGAGTAGATGTGTGCCCAGCCGGGCAGGACGGGGGCAGCGGGAATTGTTGCAGCCATGGTTTTCTTGTCCTTAAGCCAGTGCCGAGGGGGTGGTGACGGTGATTTCGCCGCGCGCAGCCTTGGCCGCAATGTCGTTGCGGTACTGGCCGCCCTCCAAGGAGATTTCCTCGATGCCGGCATAGGCCCGCTCGCGCGCATCCACTAAGTCAACGCCCAAACCAACCACTGCGAGTACGCGGCCACCGGCACTGACAGTGTTTCCGGCGGCGTCGGCTGCCGTACCGGCATGGAGGACGTGCACGCCGTCGAGCCTGTTGGCCTTCTTCAGCCCGCGAATCTTATCCCCTGTGCGCGGGGCGTCGGGGTAGTTTTCGCTGGCCAGGACCACTGCCACGGCAGTCTCTGGCACCCAGCGCAACTCATCGATGTCCGCCAGCTGCCCCTTGGCCGCGGCCATGAGGACTCCACCCAGGGGCGTCTTCAGGCGAGCCAGGACGGCTTGTGTTTCCGGGTCGCCGAAGCGTGCGTTGAATTCAATGACGCGGGTGCCGCGGCTCGTCAGAGCCAAACCGCAGTACAAAACACCCACGAAGGGGGTGCCCCGGCGAGCCATCTCGTCAATGGTGGGCTGGGCTACACGGTCAATGACTTCCTGGACCAGGCCGGCGGGGGCCCACTCGAGCGGGGAGTACGCACCCATGCCACCGGTGTTGGGGCCCTCATCGCCGTCGAAAATGCGCTTGAAATCCTGGGCCGGAGCCAACGGCACAACATTGTGGCCGTCGGCGAGGACAAAGAGGGAAACTTCGGGGCCGTCAAGGAACTCCTCGATGACAACCGTGCCGCCCACGTCAAAGCAGGACTGAGCATGGGCCAAGGCTTCGGCGCGGTCATCGGTGACCACGACTCCCTTACCGGCGGCCAAGCCGTCATCCTTGACAACGTAGGGGGCGCCAAAGGTGTCCAATGCGTCGGCAGCCTCTTGGGCATTGACGGCGATCTTGGCCATGGCCGTGGGGACCTGGGCCTCAGCCATGACAGCCTTGGCAAACGCCTTGGAGGCTTCCAGCTGCGCGGCGGCCTTGCTGGGGCCAAAGACGGGAATGCCGGCCTCGCGCACGGCGTCGGCAACACCTGCGGCCAGCGGAGCCTCGGGCCCGACGACAACAAGGTCGCTTTCCAGCTTCAACGCCAGCGCAGCAACGGCGGCCGGATCGCTGGCATTGAGCGCGTGCGTAGGCACAATGGCTGCGATTCCGGCGTTACCGGGGGCGGCATGAACCTCACTGACGTTGGGGTCGCTAAGCAACGAGCGGACAATGGCGTGTTCGCGGCCTCCGGGGCCAATCACTAGAACCTTCACCCCTCAAGGGTACTTGCCTAATCGCCCAGGGCCGCAAAATGACTTCCCGCCCCCGACCCTCGCGTCCCGCATCACTCAAGCACGACGGCGGGAGGTCGCCTTTCGGGGGTGGCGGCATGTCAATGGGGAGTTCTGCCTCGCCGCCAGGGCGGCGTTCGAAGGTCATCTTGGGGACTACCGCTACATAAAGTTGCAACACCCTAATCCACTTGATAGCTTTACTTTCGGGGTAGCCGATATCTCTTTCGGCAGGGCTTTTTTAGGCAGGCAGCGGCACCATTGGCGCCCTCATCTCATCACGGATCATCCTTATTTCTTCAGGGGGAATTACATACATGCGAGCAACCAAGCGCGCCTTTTTTAAGCGCGGCGGTGCGGCCTGCGCCGCAGCTGCTGTCTTGATCGGCGGCACCTTTGCTGCCAGCGCCGCCACAGCGGCGCCGTCTACCGACACACCATCCACCTCGGTCGCCACGGCCTCCGCCACCGAAACGGCACTGCCCGGCGGTCTGGCCGAGGCAGTGGAGCAGGACCTGGGCAAGAGCGTGGAGGAGTTCAACGCGGACGCCACGCTGGCCGCCAAGGCTGCAGATGTGCAGGCCGAGGTCACCAAGGTTGACCCAAGCGCTATCGTCTCCATCGCCGACGACACCATCAACGTCAAGACTTCCGCCACCGAAGCGGCCAAGACGGCAGCAGGCACCGCTAAGGTCAAGGTCAAGGTGACAACCATCAAGGCAGCACCGTTGGCCGCCAAGGTTAATGCAGCCGGCGTCGATGCAGTCTTCGCGGCGTACGCCAAGGAATTTGGCGTCACAAACCTCCAGTCCATCATGAGTAACGGCAGTGAAATTGTCATCCGCACCGGTGAAGCAGCGACGACCGGAACCGCAACTGCGGCAAAGTCCCTCGCCGCAACAAGCAAAATCTCCGTCAACGACTTCGCCGCCCAGTACGCCAATGTTGTCGTAGCGCCCGCAGCTGGTCCGGCCAACTCGCTGGCTAGCGACGTCGTCAACGGTCAGGGCTACGCTGCGAAAGTTTCAGACGGCGAGTACGGACTGTGCTCCATTGGTTGGAACGGCTTTAATAAGGCAGGCGATCCCGCCGTCATCTCTGCAGGTCACTGCACCAATGACGGTACCTTGACAGGAACTGAACTGACTGTTCCGGCACAGGACGATGCTGGCATTCCAATCACGCCTGGCGTAGCGCTCGGGAAAGAGCTTGGAACCTTTGGCTTCTCGCAGTTCGGTGGCCGCAACAACAGCCCCGCCACCAACCCCGACAGCCCCAACCCGGGAAACATCGGTACTGACGTATCTGTCATAGACAACATCAACACGGATCTGAATCAGATCGCAATGGTCACGGACTGGACTACACCGGCGAACCCCAGCGCCAGTGGCCCCAAGGTAGCAGGCGTCTCCACGGCCATCGTCGGTGCTCCCATTTGCAAGTCGGGCCGCACCACTGGTTGGACGTGCGGCTCGGTTCAAGAAGTTGGCCTCTTCCTGGTTCTTGGCGGCAAAGGCCCGTCAGACCTACGCGCAGTTCGCGGCTTCGGCTCCGAGACGATGAAGAGCGACCACGGTGATTCAGGTGGATCGGTCATCTCCGGCACTACTGCTGTTGGGATCACCAGCGCCGGCACCGAAGACGGCAAATGGTCGTTCACAGCCGACCTAAAGACCGCTCTGGCCGCCACCGACGGCTACACGGTAAAGATCTTCTTGGCAGCACCCAAGGTCACCACCACCGCTCCGGTTTACCGCAAGGGCACCGTCACCGGCACCGCCCCGGGCGCACCGGCAGGTAGCAAGGTCACCGTCACCATCAATGGCGTCACCACAGTAGTTGCCGTTGGCACCGGTGGTAAGTGGAGCGTTGCGGCTCCCAACGAGTTCGGAAAGTTCGACTTGACGGCACAGACAAAGAACGGCTTCAGCACCTCGGAAACCACCAAGGCCAGCATTGAAGTCATCAAGGAAACCTTGGCCGCCCCGGCAATCACGACGCCGGCCAACAACGGCACCGTTGCCGCTCCCGTCACCACCGTCTCCGGTACCGGCAAGGCTGGCGCAACGGTTGAACTGACCGGCGACGTCGCGGGCACAGTTGTTGTTGGTACCGATGGCAAATGGTCATTCGCTGTGGCAAAGCCCCTGAACGTTGGCAGCTACACCGTCACAGCCAAGCAGACGCTGACCGACTGGAATGATTCCGCCGCCGCAACCACCAAGTTCAACGTGGTTCCGGCCGCTCCGGCCATCACCTCTCCCACCAAGGGCCAGGAATTCGCTTTCAACCAGGGCCCGTCCGTCATCTCCGGCACCAACGTGAGCGACGCAACGGTTTCCGTAACCATCAACGGCAAGAAGTATGACGCCGTAGTCGTCGATGGCGCCTGGAGCGTCGCACTCGGTGGCCGCTTGGCAACCGCCGACTACACAGTTTCGGCTGTGCAGCGTGTTGACGGCATCGATTCAGTAACTGCAAGCTCCACCTTCAAGGTGCTGGCAGCCCCGGCCCCGCCGGCAACGCAGGAGCCCACCCCGGCTCCGACCACGCCGGCCGCGCCTGCAACGCAGGAGCCCACCCCGGCTCCAACACAGGCACCGGTTGACAACGACCTGGCGAACACCGGCATTTCCAGCTCAGCATTGGCCTTCGGCGCAGCCGGAGCCGTGCTGGCACTCGGTGGTGCAGCGTTCCTGCTGTTCCGCCGCCGCTCAGCCAACTAGTCCCAGCGAACCACGTTCAATGATCTAGCAGCCGCCAGAAGCAGGAAATAGCAACATAAGGAGTGGGTCCCGTTCACATGAATGGGACCCACTGCTGTTGTTACGGCCCATCAAAATTGCGTCTAAACTTTATCCACACCCCCACAGCAAGTACGGGAGGCACCATGAACAGCAAGAAAATGGCGGCGGCAGTGCTCGCAGCCACAATGAGCGGAGCACTTGGCATGAGCGGATGCGCCACGCCGCAGGATCCCGCGTCGTCCTCACCTGCCCAGTCCTCAAGTACTGCCGAAACCAGTGCACTGCTGGTGCTCAATGATTCCCTGCGCACCCAACTCGGTGACGCATATTCAGATTCCTGGATTGAGGGCAACAAGCTGCACGTTGCCGTCACCACCGAGGCTGCCGCGGCCATTGTGACCAAGGCCGGCGCCATTCCCAAGCTCGTAACGGTCGACGCCGGCCAGCTGGAGGCAGCCCTTGCCGCGGTCGCCGCATGGCAAAGCAAGCTCCCCTCCGAGCAAGCCACAGCCATCCACAAGATCATTCCCGACGGGAAAACCGGCACCGTCACCATTTTTGTTGCCCCGGAACAGCTCGACGCCGTTGCCGAAGCCGCCGCCGCAGACAAGCCCACAGGGGCGGTTGCGTTGATCATCAAGAAATCCACCGGCCTTGCCACGCCGTTCTAGCCCTTCGCACGGGGTAGAAGTCGCTAAGATGACACCATGATCCATACTTTCCGGGCGCACGACGCCGTTGAACTCGCCGTCCTGGAACGCAGCGGATTTGTTGAATCGGTCCATATTGGTTCGGCAGTTGTGGTGGCCGGCGACGGATCCGTGGTCACGGCACTGGGAGACATCAGCGCACCCATCTATCCGCGCTCCACCATGAAACCGTTCCAGGCCCTGGCCGCGATGCAGTCGGGTGTGCCGCTGCGCGGTGTTCAGGTGGCCATTGCCGCGGGTAGTCACGCCGGTTCACTGGATCACATGGACGTAGTTACTGGCATGCTCAAGGCCGCAGGCCTGAACGAGTCCCAGCTGGCGTGCCCGAGCGCATGGCCCCGTGATGCGCAGGCCCGCGCTTGGCTGGTGCGAACAGAACGCGGCAAGTCCAAGCTGGCCATGAACTGCTCCGGCAAGCACGCAGCCTTCCTCTGGGCCTGCAAGGAGAACGGGTGGGACACCGCCGGGTACCTTGAACCAAACCACCCCATGCAGCGCGCCGTACGCACAGTGGTGGAGGAATACACGGGCGATTCGGTCCTGCACACAGGTGTTGACGGCTGCGGCGCCCCCGTCATGGCTGTCACACTCACGGGTTTGGCGCGCGGCTTCAGCACCCTGGCCAAGGCGCCCTCGGACAAGTTCGCCAACGCCCGGGCGGCCACCATTGCCACGTCCATGCTGGACTACCCGTGGGCTGTTGAGGGCCACGGGCTACCCAACACGGTGGTCATGGAGGAGCTTGGCGTCATAGCAAAAATGGGTGCCGAAGGGGTGCTGGCCATGGCCACACCCACAGGTGCCAGCGTGGCCGTGAAGGTCCTCGATGGCAACGGGCGGGCAGCGACCTTGATTGCTCTCACGCTGTTGGCCGCCGCCGGCGCCCTGGACATTCCCGAGGTGGCCGCGGTGCTGGCACAAGTGGTGCCCCCCGTCATGGGCGGCAACAGCCCCGCCGGCAGCTTGCGCCTGGGCCGCGCCGTCAGCGCACTTTTAGACTAGCGCCGATCCCCCACCGCCCCCTCCAAACCCCAGCCGCAGCTAAGGAACAAGTCATGAGTGCCCGGCGTCGTATTGATATTACTGAGGGCCAGGCGGCACTGGCCGCGTGGCGGGGCGGGGACACCGCCCGAAACATCACGGCCACCGCCGTGCGCTACTCGCTGGAGGAATTGTCGGCCCGAGCGCCCGGAAACTCCGTGGAGGTCAGGGTGCCGCCGTTCGGTGTGACCCAATGCGTCCCGGGCCCTCGGCACACCCGCGGCACGCCGCCCAACGTTGTTGAGTGCGACGCCGGAACCTGGCTTGCGCTGGTGACCGGCAAGACCAGCTGGGCCGACGCCGTCGACCATGGTCAGGTGGCAGCGTCCGGGCTGCGCGCCGACTTGTCCGCCGAACTACCCCTGGCGGGTGCCTAGGCGGCCTGTGAGGCGAGGTTACCAGCTGGGGCAGGTAGCCTAGAGGCATGACTTCCCAGCCTGAAACCTCTTCCGGAGAGCCCCGCAAACTCACTGTGCGCCGCGCCCCGAAGTATGTCCCGTTCCTGATTGCCGGCGCCCTCGCCGGAATTGTGACGGCAGCAATCTTCACCTCCATGACCCCGCCGAGCACGGAATTTGAAACCTCCAGCATCTTTGGCTTCTTCGCTGTGCTGTTGGTTCTGCCCGGTGCCGGCCTTGGCGCCATGGTGGCGTTGGTGCTTGACCGTCGGAGCACCCGGCGCGCAAAAACCTTGCTGGCGCAGTCCTTGCCCGACGATGACAGCAACGCCGACGGCGAAACCGCCTAGCCCTTCTTCAGCGGCCGAGAAGCCTCTAAGAACTTGCCCGTTCGTCAGGACTATCGGCAAGCGAAAGTCCCGCCCAGCCGTGGAGATCGGCCGGGGCGGGACTTTCGACTGTGCGTCAGCTCAGCGTGTTTAGCTAAGCTGAACTTTTAGGGACGCAGGGGAGCTTGGCCTAAGTACAGGCCCCTAGATTTTCCCAAGCGCCCCACTGCGAAGAGCCCGGCGCCTCACCAACGTTCCACCACTTGGCCTTGTAGGCGGTGCCTACGTGGGAGACCTTGGACCCGCCAACGTACGTCGTGGTTGCGTTCCACGCATCACCACAGTTCGACGCTGCGGGCGGTGTTGTGGGAGCTACCGTCGGGGTGGCAGTCGGTGTCGGCGTCGGCGTCGGATCCGTGGGGACTCCCGCGCAGTTGGCCAGCTTCTGCCATACTCCATCGGTGCCGGGGGTATTGCCCTGCGTCCACCACTTGGCCTTGTATTCAACGCCGTTGTAGCTGACCGTGTTGCCGCCGCTGTACACGGCGGTTGCGGACCATGCCGTTGCCTGGCATTCTCCCGGTACGGGAGGATCAGTGGGCGTCGGTGTTGTCGTTGCACTCGGAGTGGGAGTCGGGTTAGTGGTTGTCGGAGGGGCCGCCTCCGTGACCGGGCCCGGTGCTGCTGCCCGGAACTTGTCAGACATGGCACCAATCAGTTCACCATTGCGGTCGCCGGAGAGCTCCCACCACATGCCGCCGCCAAGACCCTTGCTGACAATGTAGTCAGTCTTTTGCTTGGTGGTGGCGATGCTGTCATAGCTCCACCACTGGGTACCGTCATAGCGCCAAGCAGCACCGGTTGCGGCGTTGTAATGATCCGTGCCAAGCGTCTTTAGCTTGTCGTAATCCTCGTTGGCCTTTTCGTAGGTGCCCGGGGCACCATCAGTGGCCGGTCCCCAGGGGGCAACGCTCGTGGCACCTGTCCAGCCGCGACCGTATGCTGCCAGGCCCAGGCCCAGCTGCTTCGGGTCAATTCCAGCGGCAAGGTACTTCTTCACTGCCTTGTCGGCACTGAACTTCTTGTTGGCGTCCCGAGGATCGGCCGGGTCGTCGTACAGGTTGGCCTGGTGACCGGTGAGCGTGGGGTTCCACGCACCGTGCAGGTCATAGCCCTGGATGTTGCCAAAGTCCAAGGACTTGAAGTTGGCCGGGTCATCCCAGCCGCCTGCATCAATGTCCTCGGGGTTGGCGGGCAAGAAGGCGCTCAGCACGTACTTTTTACCATTCGTTGAACCGTACGCGTCAAGCTGTTTGCGGAACTCGGCCAGCAAGGCCTTGAAGTTCGCGCGGTCGTTGACTGTGTCGACACCATTGCCTTCCAGACCGGAGTTCGTGCCCGGCCATTCCCAGTCAATGTCAATGCCGTCAAAGATTCCTGCGGCCGCACCAGCGCCACCACGTCCTTCAAGGTTTGGCAGGTTGCCCTTGATGTACAGGTCCAGGCAGCTGGACACCAGCTTCTGGCGGGACTGCTCGGTGGCTGCTGCCCTCGAGAAGTTCTTGGACCAGGTCCAGCCACCCAAGGAGATCATGACCTTTAGTTTCGGGTTCTTGGCCTTCAGCTGCTTGAGCTGATTGAAGGAACCCGCCAACGGCTGATCCCAGGTGTCGGCCACGCCTGAGACGGACTTGTCCGCCGCGTAGCCCATCCCGAAGTCGGCCCACGCATCGCCGGCACCGTCGGAGCCGGTGGGGCCGGTCCCCTGCGCCTTGTTGGCCATGAAGCAGGTCAACGTCTGGTTGTTGATATTACCGAAGGAGTAGTTGATGTGGGTCAGATCGTTCGCAGTGCCGGAGACGTCGAGCTGCTTTGCTTGGAACGCGCGTCCATACACTCCCCACTGCGCAAAGTAGCCAACGTTGCGGTAACCGTTGACAGTTGAGGTGAGCGGGGCGTCGGCAGGTGCGGCATTGGCACCGAGGGCGCCCACACCACCTGCCAATCCAGCAACCATGGCGCCCGCAGCAACTGCGGCCCACACCTTCGTGAGGCGCCTGCGCCGGTTAATATTTTCTGACATTCACAATCCTTAGAACAGTGAGGTGCGCTGATCGCAGCGTCGTCCAGGGCCAACGCTATCCATCAGTGGCGCAGCTCACATCAGCATCATCCACATACTTTTTTGCCGCTGTGAGTCACCTAAGTATTTGTACCTAGATTTTTGTGAGTTCCAGTTTTCTTCGCCGATTTCACGACAGAGTAGAGACGAAAAATGGCGGAGTTCCGAAGAACCCCGCCATTTCATGTTGCCTTGTTACGTTACTGGCGATCCTTGAGCCGGACGAGGTGGTGTCACTTGCTGCACAGGATAGGAGTTCCCCAGGCGTTGGCTGCGCCGGAACCGGGGACTTCGCCCTGGGTCCACCACTTGGCCTTGTAACTGGCTCCTGCGTGAGTGACAACGGCCCCGCCGGTGTAGACGGCGGCAGCGGACCAGGCCGTGACACCGCTGCAGCTTTCGCCAGGGCCGGCGCCGTTGCCGCCGCCACTGCCCGCGGAAGGCTCGACGACGGTCACCCCGCGCGGGTGGTCGGCCAAGATGGCGTACGTTTCCGAACCGATGCTGACCCGGAAGTTGGAGATCATCGAGGTGGGCAGCGTCCACGCCAGCTTGGTGCTGACAGTGGCCCCTGCCGCAATACCGCCGGAGGGCACCTTAATCGTGTAGGTATGGAAGTCGCCCTTGAGCCCTCCAACGTTGTTGCCGGTGTGGTCGCTGGATACCTTCGTGATGGACCAGCCGCTCTGCTCTTTCATCTCGCCGGTGTCGCTGGTTGCGCTGTCGAAGGTGATCGTTGCACCGGCTGGGATGGCTGTCTTGGAGTTGTTGGTGAAGTGCGCTTCCGGGTTGATGGGGTAATTGTTGTCACCCAAGGCGAATTTTTTCAGTTCCACACCAAGATCAATGGCTTGGGTGGGCATCGTCACATTGGCTTTGGTGGCACCGTAGGGCTTGGATGTGGACAAGGTCGAGTGGATTTTGTTCACGAGCGTGGAGCCCATCTCGTACTGGCCCTTGCTGCTGTTGTACTGGTAGTCGCCTGCGAGCTCCCAGATCATGACCCCGCCCAGCCCCTTGTCGGCCACGTAGTCGGCTTTGGCCTGGATGGCCTGGTCGGCGTCGCCCGAGAGGAACGTCTTGGTGGTGTCGTTCCACCACCACTCGTTCTTGGTGACGGTGTCAAAATGGTGTGTGTAGGTGCCATTCAGTGCACCCGTCGGTGAACCATAGGAGGCTGCATAGTCACCCACGACACCCTTTTGCAGGTTCAGCACGTGCCACATCGGGTTGGCACCTGCTGGCAGTTCGCCTCCCATCGGGTCGCTGTCATGCCACAGGTTGTCGATGCCCACAGCGCCGCTGCCACACTTGGAGTTTCCGCCAGCCTTGGGTCCGGTTCCGGGGGCACACTGATTCTGATCTGCAAGCACGGAACTGCCGTAGAGACCGTTGGTTCCGCCCTGCACGTTAGTCCAGCCGCGGGTATAGAACGGCACCCCGAGGTTGATGCGACCAGCCGGCATTGCGCCACGGAAGTAGTGGTACGCCCAGTCAGAGTTCAGATAACCGATCCCCTTATAGGCGTTGTACACGCCGCCAGCGGCGAGTTCCGGGTCTTTCCCGTCGTCATAGAGGGCTGCGTTGCCGCCGACGTAGTTATTCCACGCACCGTGCAGGTCATAGCTCATCATGTTGACGAAGTCGAGGTACTTGACGACCTGGTGCGCTTCCATGCCTCGCAGCAGCCACCCTGATGCCGGGGCAGCAACCGTGAGCTGGTAGTACGTGCCATCCGCAACGCTGGCTTTGTCGAGCTTTTCGCGCAGGCTCTTCATCAGTTTCATGTAGTTCTCGAAGAGCACCGCACGGCGTGGTTCAGAGATGGTGAAATCATCGGGGTTACCTGCCTTGGAATTGCTTGTGGCGTACTCGTAGTCGATGTCTACGCCGCTGAAGCCATACTTTCGGATAAATTCCACAGCCGAATCGGCGAACGTATCGATCTTGGCTTGGGATTCTGTCAGCGTATAAAAGCCACCATCTCCAACACGGGTGCCATCAGCAGCAAAGTGGCCACCGGTCTCGGCCCATCCACCCACCGAAACCAGTGTCTTCACGCCCGGGTTTTCCTTCTTGAACTTCTCCAGCAGGTTCAAGTGCCCGTTATACGGCAACGTTGGGTCCATCTCTGCCCCGGCAACGCCGGGCCAGGTCAGCTCGGTCGCTGAGTTGCCGGGTGCTTGCTCACCCACGGAGACCTTGTTGTTGCTGTCAATGTGCGCAAACGCGTAGTTGATGTGGCTGAGCTTGTTCCACGGGATGTCACTGGCGAGGTAGCGGGGGGTGCCGTTCTGCCCGGTGCGCCAGCTGGTGAAGTAGCCAATCACGCGCTGGTCTAGGCCGTTGGGAAGCAGCTCCCGGCCTGCCTCGTCGTAGACGGAGCAATAAGGAACGTTAACACCGGGCGTTTGGTACAGGCCGTCGGGCCGGCATTTCTCATCCGGGTTGGACGTCCAAGGCGTTCCGGGAGCCGGCGTCGCGGTCGGCGTCGGCGTCGCGGTCGGCGTCGGCGTCGGCGTCGGGGTCGGGGTCGGGGTCGGCGTCGGGGTCGGGGTCGGCGTCGGATCTGTCACAGTCCCACAGGCGCCTTGATTGCTCCACGGCCCCCACTGATCGGCACCCGGGACGTTGTTTTGAGTCCACCACTTGGCCGAGTAATTCACGTTCTGGTGGGAAACAACTGTACCTCCCGTATAAACGCCGGACGGGGCCCAAGCCGCGGCGCATGCCGTCGTGGTCGGTGTTTCGGTCGGGGCGGCGTAAGCCATCTGCGTCGTTATGCCGATCGAGGCAACGAGGGCGAACCCCGTCACGATGGCTGCGCTACGCTGCTGCCATCGTGGCAATGTTGGTGTCTGCATGAATTTCCTGTTCTGCTGTGCGAAGGTGACCGCTGCAGCGCAGGAAATATACTCCTACGCTTGCTGGCCCAAGGCTATCCATGGCCACAGCCACTGCACATCAGCACAATCACGCATAGGTGCCACTACGTATCCGCCTGCAGCCATTCGCTACCCATGCGGTGCGCCAACACGCTCAACTCCACTCGGGACCGCACAATGAGTTTGGTGAAAACATGGCCCAGGTGGACCTCCACCGTACGCACAGAAACATGCAACTGTGCTGCCACCTGACGGTTTGGTGCACCGTCAACGACCAACATGGCCACCTCGAGTTCCCGCTCGGTCAACAGCTCACCCCACTCTTGACGGCAGCGTTGCAGCGGGCCGTCGCCGCGCACTTTCAAGGGCTCGCCTGGTTCCGGAAAAACGCCAGGCAGTCCGCGGAGCGGATCCGATGCTGTCTTGGCGCCCACTACTGGTCGCGGTGTGGCACTCACGCCGCCGGATTCCGACTCTGGCACACTGCTGAGAGTGTTTTCCACGCAACGCAGCCACGCCATGGCACCTACTTCCCGAAACAGGTCTGCCGCTACGACAAGATGTTCCCGCGCCATAGCGACGGTGCCGTGCAACAGGCAGGCCCGGCCAATGACGAATTCGGTGCGGGCCCGTTCGTAGTGGGACCGCAACGTCACGCTGACCTTCGCTGCGTATTCATAGTCCTTGGCAAACCGGGAGTTGTCGGTGGAGCACAGTGCCATACGGGCGGAGCTGGCTCGGCGATGCCCTGACGGCATTCGCGGACCGGGCGCAGCGCCGCCGTGCTGCGCGCCTGTTCCAGCGTCGGCGGCGGCACTTCCGCGCGGTGCCATCTCATCAAAACCAGGGACATACAGTGGCGACGCCGCACCGCGCAACGCCCGCTCAGCGGCAAGCCTGCCCAACGTGGATGCCTCTTCGACCCGGCCATCCAGGTACGCGGTCAGCGTCCGGTCCATGAGGTCTCCGGTCCGGATGAATGCAGAGCTGGCAGCCGGATAACTGGCTTCCATGGCATGCGCCACGGTACCGACCTCACCTGTGGTCAGCACATCAAGACGGCGGGCCAAGACGACACCGAGACCGAAGAACGGCAGCCCCACGGGCACGGAAACGGCTGCCTGTCCCAGTTCCGCCTCTGCCCGCGAGACATCGCCCAACCAAAGCTGGAGCAGCGCGGCCACGACTGCTCGGTAAGCCCGTCCCAGCGGAGTTGGTGTCCAGCGCACTGCGCCGCCACGGTTACTGCCTGTCACAGCCCGTCCGGCTTCCGGACCGTCGTGCAATAAGCGCAGACCAGCAGGAACATCGTCATCAAGTCCAAGCGTCAACGCATCCATGACCACGCGGGCATCTGAAAAGTCATGCAACCCCTCAAGGCACTGACGGCACCGGCAGGCGTGTTCGGGCTGCACGGCTGGTCCTCCGAAAATGGCGCACCAGAGCCGTGCCGCGCACAGCGGCAAGCCGTCGAGGTGGTGTACTTCCACGAGCCGTTCCGCCTCATCCAGCAGTCGCGCGGCTTCTTCGAGCATGCCCCGTGCCGCGCACAACCCGGCTGCCAGCCCGGTAGCCTTGGCAACGTGGCGGGCAACGGTGGCGAACCCCGCAGCATCCAGCGCCTCGGCTCTTTTGAGGAACGCTTTACCGTGGCGGGCCAGGGCCACAGTGTGCGCCTCCCCGGCCAGCAGTGACTCGGCATGGACGAACAGCGGCAGCGCCCGGGCAGCCACCATCACGTCCGGCGATGACAGGGCCCCACCCAACCAGTTGGCGGCATCTGCCACCAACCCGAGGTTGAGTGCGGCCACCCCGGCACACAGTTGTGATTCAAACAATTCGGCACCCACGGCATGGCTGGAAGCCTCACGGGCAATGGCATGCGCCCAGACGGCGTTGTCAGCGGCATTCGCTTTGCGGGAGAGCTGCAGCAGGGTCGGGACAAGGAACTTGTCACCCTCGAGGGTCGCCAAAGACTCATGCCAGGTGGCTTTGTCAGTGTCGCCCATGGCAGCGTAGGCGCGCTGCATCTCAATGTGCGCGTCGGTCCGTTCAGCTAAGCTGGCCGAACCGTGGACCCAGACGCGCATGCGCGGGTCAACAAAGGAAAAGTGTCCCGCCACGAAGAGTAGATGGGTACCCAGACGGCCGGCTATGAGTTCGCCCATGGTGACCTGCTGCTGTGCCAGCAGCACTTCGGTGCGATCCTCAACGCAGATTGCCGCAGCCAGCAGACCTGCTCGTTCCTCGGCGTCGAGCTCGGCACCGGCCGCGCCTACCCGCGCCAAAAGGCCCGGCAGCAACGGCAGCGGGTCCGGGCGTGCGGAGTGGCCTGAAAGCTGGGAGGGGGTGAGGAATCGAGCCACTTCGAGCACCGCGTCGATGTCGCAGGAAAGATCCGCAAACAGGGCCGATGCCACATGGGGTGCCACGGCGATCCCGTGGTGAGACAGGAACTCCAGCAATTCAGGAACTTTGACCACAGATGTGTGGGCCAAAGGGAAAACCGGCACCATTGAAGCCCTCCATTCGAGTCGTCGTCAGTAACGCGCTGGTTGTAGGTTAGCAGCCCCCTAAAGTGGTCCACGTCACCGTGACTGTCAACCGGCAGCAAAGCCCATGACACTGTCTTTGGTGGACACGCGCCAAGGCCAGGTTCCCCGCCCACAGCAAGAAGGAGGCCGTGGGTGCCGTGGGCGTGCACGGAAGAGAGTGCCAAGAGTGAAATCTCTACCCCGTGACGGCAGTAACGCCGAAGCGGAGATCGTTTAACTGCCCCTGCGCGGCTCAGTCACGCTCAGCCGCTGACCCCCGGTTACGGCCCGGGGCATTACATGAGATAATTTTTAGGTGGCACGCGGAGACGGAAAACTATCCCATGATCTTTTACCCGGCGAAAAGGGACCTCAGGACGCTTGTGGCGTTCTGGGCATCTGGGCACCCGGTGAAGAGGTTGCAAAACTAACCTATTACGGACTGTATTCGCTACAGCACCGTGGTCAGGAATCCGCTGGCATCGCAACAAGCGATGGTAAGCGGATCAGTGTGTACAAGGACATGGGGCTCGTTTCCCAGGTCTTTGACGAACCCACACTGAACACCCTGACTGGGCATATGGCCGTGGGCCATTGCCGGTACTCCACCACAGGCGCAGCCAACTGGGCCAACGCTCAGCCCACCTTGGGCGCAACAGGCAGCGGCACTGTCGCCCTGGCGCACAACGGCAACCTGACGAACTCTGCTGAACTCCATGAGATGGTCATTGCCAGGTACGGTGTCCCCACCTCGGGTGAAATGGCTCAGGGCAACACCACTGACACAGCCCTTGTCACCACCTTGCTGCGCGGCGACGAGGGCCGTTCCCTGGAAGAAACAGCCATGGAACTGCTGCCCAAGATCCATGGCGCCTTCAGCTTCGTCTTCATGGATGAAAACACCCTCTACGCCGCCCGCGACCCGCACGGCGTCCGCCCGCTGGTCCTTGGCCGCCTGGAGAATGGCTGGGTGGTTGCCTCCGAGGGCGCGGCCCTGAACACCATTGGCGCCACGCTCATCCGCGAGGTTGAACCCGGCGAATTCATCGCCATCGACGAAGACGGCGTGCGCACCCAAAACTTTGCCCCCGCCACCCCGGCCGGTTGCGTCTTTGAGTACGTTTATTTGGCCCGCCCGGACGCCACCATCGCCGGCCGTTCGGTGTACGAATCCCGCGTGGAGATGGGCCGCCAGCTGGCTCGCGAAAACCACGCCGAAGCCGATTTGGTCATCCCCGTGCCGGAATCCGGTACGCCCGCGGCCATCGGCTACGCCGAGCAGTCCGGCATCCCGTTTGCGCACGGCTTCGTGAAGAACGCCTATGTGGGCCGTACCTTCATTCAGCCCAGCGAAACCTTGCGCAAGCTCGGCATCAAGCTCAAGCTCAGTGCCCTTGAATCGGTGATCCGCGGTAAGCGCATTGTTGTTGTGGATGACTCCATTGTCCGCGGCAACACGCAGCGCGCAGTGGTCCGCATGCTCAAGGAAGCCGGAGCCGCCGAAATCCATGTGAAAATCTCCTCCCCGCCCGTGCGCTGGCCGTGCTTTTACGGCATCGACTTCGCCTCCCGGGCGGAATTGATTGCCAACGGTGCTGCCATTGAAGAGATCGGCAAGTCCATTGGCGCCGATTCCCTGGCCCACATCTCCGAAGACGGCATGATCGAAGCCACCCTGCAGCCGCGCGAGCGTCTCTGCACGGCGTGCTTCACCGGCACGTACCCCATTGAACTTCCCAGCAGCGACCGTTTGGGCAAAAACCTGCTCGAACGCACCACTGCTGGCGACTCAACCACCTCCACCGGTTGCGATCCGGGACCTGACTCGGAGCTGGAAAAAATCCTGACCGAGCAAGACCGCACAGCAGCTGACGGTTCTTAAGACTTCTTTTCAGAAAAGAGACGCCATGACCAACGCCTCACATGATCGTGCCGCAACGGCAATCACCTACGCCAGCGCCGGTGTTGACACCGAAGCAGGCGACCTCGCCGTTGAACTGATGAAGGAAGCCGTCAAGGCCACTCACGGCCCCAACGTCGTTGGCGGTTTCGGCGGATTCGCCGGCCTGTATGACGCCTCCAAGCTCCTGAGCTACAAGAAGCCGTACCTGGCCACCTCCACCGACGGTGTTGGCACCAAGGTTGCCATCGCCCAGGCCATGGACATCCACGACACCATTGGTTTTGACCTGGTGGGCATGGTTGTCGATGACATTGTGGTGGTGGGCGCCGAGCCGCTGTTCATGACCGACTACATTGCCACCGGCAAAGTTGTCCCGCAGCGCGTGGCCGACATTGTCCGCGGCATCGCAGCGGCGTGCAAGGTTGCCGGCACCGCCCTAGTCGGTGGCGAAACCGCCGAGCACCCGGGCCTGCTGGCTCCGGATGAGTACGACGTCGCAGGTGCTTGCACAGGCGTGGTCGAGGCTGACTTGTTGCTGGGTCCGGAACGGGTCCGCGCCGGCGATGTCATCATCGGCATGGCCTCCTCCGGTCTGCATTCCAACGGCTACTCGCTGGTTCGCCGCGTCATCAACCACGCAGGCTGGGCCTTGGACCGCCAGGTTTCCGAGCTGGGCCGCACCCTGGGTGAGGAGCTCCTCGAGCCCACCCGCGTCTACGCCGCCGACTGCCTCGATCTGACCCGCTACCTTCCTGTCACGCAAGAAAAGGCCGTTCACGGTTTCAGTCACATCACCGGCGGCGGTTTGGCCGCGAACCTGGCACGGGTACTCCCCCAGGGCCTCATCGGCACGGTGGACCGTTCCACCTGGAGCCTGCCGGCCATCTTCAACCTGGTGTCCCAGCTGGGCAACGTGCCGTTGGCTGACCTGGAGCGGACGTTGAACCTCGGTGTGGGCATGGTGGCAGTGGCTTCTGCCGACGCCGCCGACGACGCCGTGGCCCGGCTGAACTCGCGCGGCTTGCCGTCATGGGTCATGGGCACAGTCACTGCCGAGTCCTCTGATTCGGACAAGACAGGCTCTGACTACACCCAGGGCGCCAAGGGTGTCGACGGTGGCGCTGTCCGCCTCGTGGGCAACTACGCCTCCTAGTTTTCCAACGCACGACGGCGGCCCTCACCTCTTGGTGGGGGCCGCCGTCGTCCGTCGGGCCGGCTACGGTTCCTAGGAGTCCGGGGTGCGCGGCGGGAGTCGCACAGCGAAGACCGTGGGGTCCCCATGGCTGCGCAGCTCAAGAGTCCCGCCCAGCAGCCGGGCGTTCTCCAACGCGATCGACAACCCCAAACCCGTACCACCACGGTGCCGGGAGGTGTCGGTCTTGTAGAACCGTTCGAACAGGTGCTGGGCGCTTTCCGCGGACACGCCCGGCCCGCAGTCGGTCACCTCCACCACAAGGTGTTCGCCGTCCCTGTGAGCCCGCACCCCAATGGGGGTCCCACCATGGGCCATGGCATTGGTGAGCAGGTTCGCCACGATCAACTCAAAACGGCGCGGATCCGTCACAAACGGCAGCGCGCCCTGGATGTCCACCTCGACGCAATGCTCCAGTCCGCGCGCCTCAAGGAGCTGTTGCAGCTGCGCGGCCACCTCAAATTTCTCCGCGTGGACGGTGTTCTGGGCAGCATCAAAGCGGGAAATCTCCAGTAGATCCTCCGTCAGGCGGTGCATCCGCCGTGCCGCCCGTGCTGTCACGGCAGCCGCCTCCTGCACGGTTTCCGGGTCCCCGCCACCGTGCTCAAGCACGTCGGCCATGGCCACCATGGCCGTGACAGGGGTCCGGATTTCGTGGGAAACATCGGCCACAAAACGTTGGGACGCGGCTTCCTTGGCTGTCAGCTCGGCCAGGGTCCCCTGCAGTCTGTGGTTGGCGGCATTGAACGCCTCAACCAGCCCCGTCAGTTCCGCCACCCCCCGCACGTTGACATCCAGCTTTCCTGCACTGGCGTCGAGCTTGTCCACAGCTGTGCGCAACTGACGCACGGGGCGGGCGATCCACCGCGCCAGGAGCACGCCTGTCAACGTTGCAACCATGGCCATGACGGCCACCAGCCAGATAGTTGAGGCGGCAAGCGAGTCAATTTGTTGCTGCTGCTTGTCCAGCGGGTAGCTTGCGTACATGATGGCCTGGACGGTGCGACTGGCCGTGGTCTCCGGACCAGTCTGCGCGGCGCCTGACCCTGGCGGATTCTGTGCATCCTTGACAGGGACCAGGGTCAGCGTCACCGGAGCACCAATGAGGAATCTGTAGTTCAGGCCCTGGCGTTCGCGCAGCCACGTCACTCTGTCCGAGCTGGTGACCTGGCGCTGGAACGACTGCGGAATCATGTGCATTTGAGCGTAGGCGCCAAAGTCTATTCCGTCGGCCGGTGTCAGCTGGATGGGGCCTCTTGACCCTGACTCGGCCCATATACGAACGTCCTCATCCGTAAGACTTGCGCAGTCGGCGGGGTTGCACTCCATGGGTTCCGTGGCCTTCTCCGCCGTAACGGAAAACTCATCGAAAAGCCTGTCCTGTTCGGCCTGCAAAATGTTGTTCCGGGCACTGCTGTACATCACGGCACCGGTGACCACCACGCACACCACGGCAATGAGGGCGCAACACACCGCCAGCCTGACTCCCAGGCCGGTAAACAAGCGAAGCATCAGCCGGCGTCGAATCTGTACCCGAAGCCGCGGACGGTTGCAATGATCCTTGGGCGCGCCGGGTCCGTCTCCACCTTGCTGCGCAGCCGTTGGATGGAGGCGTCCACCATGCGGGATTCGTTGAGGTAGTCGGTTCCCCACACTTCGCGCAGCAGTTGCGTGCGGCTGCGAACTTCCCCGGGGTGTTTGGAAAGTTCCAGCAGCAGTCTGGTTTCCGTGGCCGTCAAGGGCACGGGCATGTCATTTACTGTGGTGAGCAAGGACTTGCGGTCCAGTCGCAGCGCGCCGCTCGTAACGACGTCGGACTCCCCCAGCGGGGCGGCCGGGAAGGAGCTGCGCCGCAACAACGCCCGAATTCTGGCATCGAGCAGATACGGCTCAACAGGTTTAACCACGTAGTCGTCGGCACCCGATTCAAGACCCAGGACCACATCGGCGTCGTCGCCCCTGGCCGTCATCATGATGATGGGGATCTGGGAGAGGGCACGAATCTGCCGGCACACCTCCCGCCCGTCAAGATCGGGCAGCATCAAATCAAGGACCACCAGCTCGGGGGCGGGAACTGCCGTGGCGTGGGCCACGCCCTCCCCGCCCAGGTAACAGCCAACAACACTGTGACCGCGTTGTGAGAGCGCCAAACGGAACGCCGCATTGATGTCTGGATCATCTTCCACCAGAAGAATTCTCGCCATAGCTTCCTTCCGCGTTGCGTGGCATGGTCCCGATCAATTCTTGCTTCCATACTAGGGCTACCGCCGAAGGGTCCCGCACCTATTCCCGGCGTCGGGGGAATCTGTGACACGTTGGTGACAAAGCCGGAACACGCCCCAGATATCCTCTGCCTAGCGTGGAAATATGCAAACATTCCAAGCACGTGCATTGGCCCTGGCAGCCTCAGTGATACTTGTCCTGACCGGCTGCTCCCCGATCGCTGTGATGCAAGAAGAGACTGCTGCCCAGCATCAAGAGGTTCTGCCAGCCGCGGACCTCCAGGTTGTCTGGCCGCGGGCCGCCAGCAGCCTGACAACATTGGAGGACACCACACCGGCCGTCAGCCAGCCATCCGCCAAGGCCCGGCCCACTGCCAGCACGGCCAAGGTGATCACCGCCTTGACGGTCCTGCAGAAGCACCCGCTGGAAGCAGGCAAGGACGGTGACAAGGTGGTCCTTGATGCCGCAGATGTGAAGCTTTACGACAACTACGTCGCGAACGGTGGCAGCTACGTGCCCGTCTATGACGGGATGACCATGAGCATGCATTCCATGCTTGAGGCAATGTTGCTGCCCTCGGCCAACAATATTGCAGACACCCTGGCCGTCTGGGCCTTCGGCTCCATGGACGCCTACCAAGAAGAAGCCACCCGCTATGTGAAGTCCCTGGGCATGAATACCACCACCATCGGTTCCGACGCCAGCGGCTACGACCCCGCCACGACCAGCACGCCGGGCGACCTTGCCCTGCTGGCCCGTGCAGCCATGAAGACTCCCGTCATTGCCGAGGTTGTTGCCAAGAAATCAGCTGACATCCCTAGCTACGGCCCGGTGCAAAACACCAACTGGCTTTTGGGTTCGAACGGTGTCATCGGACTGAAAACGGGCACCAGTCCACAGGCAGGGGGCGTGTTCATGTTTGCTGCCAACGTCTCCATCAAGGGCCAGAAGACACTTGTTGTGGGCGCTGTCATGGGTGCTGGGGATTCATCGGCCGAGGCGATGCAGCAGACCACAAAGCTCCTTGCCTCGGTCCAAACTTTCCCCTCGGGTAAGCACGCGGCGGCAGTACGGTGACCCGGCAACCTTCAGCGCTTGGCGTGGCGGCATTCCTGGGCGTTTTCGCCCTTCTGGGCGGCTCCTTGGCGGGTTTGCTCGGATTGGGAGTGAACATCGTTGCCGGGGACTTGCATTCCGCGCCAGTACCAGAATGTCCGGGGGAGATTGTGGCGGCCGCGCCCCTGAGCGGGATGGCGGTGAAGGTGCACAATTCTTCAAATGTCGAGGGTTTGGCGGCCGGCACCGCAAAAAGTCTCAAGAAAAAGGGTATAAAGGTGGTTTCGGTAGCCAACAAGGCAGCGCCCGAAACGCCCAGCGAGACCTCCGGTGTCATCATCACCGCCGCATCAAAGCAGCTTCCCGAGGCAGTTGCCCTCCAAGCGCTCTTTCCCGAGTCCGTGTTCTTGTTGGACGACGCCGAACCGGTGCCGAGCGTCTATCTCACCCGAGCCAAGCCCAAGATTAGCGCCGCGCCCGTCACCACCAAGAGCGCTGTGCGGTGTGTTCTGGATTGAGCGGGGCGCCCAGTGGAATGGAGCAAGACACAACAAAATCCCCGCACGTCGCTTCAGCATTTTCTGGCTGTGCGTCATGCAGGGTTTGTTGCGTTTGGTGTCTAAGCGTTCCTAGCCAATGCGGCGGGAGCCCACGTCGTCGTCTTCCTCAAACTGATCCGCATACGTATCTTCATATGCCGAATAATCCGGTTCTGCAGGAACCTCGATTTGCTGGCTCGGGGCTCGGCGAGTGGTTCCACCGAGCTCTTTCTGCAGAGCTGAATAATCAGTGTTCGGGGAGTAGTACTTAATGTCCCGAGCCTGCTTGGTTGCCTTCGCCTTTTGACGGCCGCGCCCCATGGCGTGACCCCCTTTTTACACTTGGACCGGAGGTGGTCGCTCGGATTAAGAGCGAGGCTCCGGAATATTCGGTCAATTTGTCGTACTCCTAGATTACATGAGTTCTGGAGCAATCGCGGCAGCCATGGGTTGTTCTGCCCATAGCCAAACACCGAATTTGACGCGCCCGGCACCCATTATTCGATAGAGTCACGTGTAGGCGGAGTTCTTGTTCCGCAATGACGGCGATTTTGCGGCCAGCACATGGGCGCTGCTCCTTGTCAGTCACCGAAGGCACGTCCATAGATTTTGCGTCAGCTCCTGACGCAACACGGAAGGTTTAGTACCCATGAACGAAAGCAGCGACGCCAACGGTCAGGGCGCTGAAGAAGTCCCGACACCCGCTTCCGGGGAGCCCGATACCTCCACCACCGAAGCGACACTTTCCGGCTCTGACTACGAATTTTCCGAGCCCACCCTTGGTGATGCAGAGATCAGCGAGGACGTCGCCGAGAGTGTTGACCTTGAAGCCGCTGCCGCCGAGGCTGCCGCGGTCGAACGCGAAGCCGAGCTGGCAACGCGGGGCGTCTCCTCCGGTCTCGGCGGGGAAGCCCCCGCCGCCAACGAGCCCGACTGGGACACGGCCACCACTGTTTTGCGTACCGATTTTTCCCAGCCGCCGGTAGCCAGCAACTCCTGGGGCCAGCCCCCGGCGCAGGCCCCCGCCGAATCCCCGGCCCCGGCCCCCGCCCAGGAGCAGCCAATGCAGGAGCAGCCAACAGCCGCGGAGCCCGTAGCCACCGAAGCAACTACCGCGGCCGTTCCCGAAACGCCCCTGCCGGCAGCCCCCACCCAGGAACCTGAGCAGGCACAGTCCGCCCCGGAGCCGTTCGACGCGGCCCCCACCGAGGCAGCTGCCGCGCCGGTTCTTGGCCACAGCGTCGATGACGGACACGGCTGGCACCGCCCCGAAACCCAGTGGCAGCAGTCGGCCACGCCGTGGCAGCCCAAGGCTGGTGCGTGGCAATCTCCGGCACAAATTGCCCGCGGTGAAGCAGATGCGGCCAGCGCCGCCGCTGCGGCCGGGCCGCCAGCAGCAACCGGGGCAATCCCCGCGGTTCCTCTGCTCCCGCCAGCGCCCCAGGCAACCGCGCCCTACGGCCAGCCCGCCCAAGCGGCGCAGCAGCCGTACCAGCCCACCGAGCAGCCGGGAACTACCTCGCAGTTTGGCGCAGCCGGACCGTATGGTCAGGCCCAGCCGCCTTACGGTCAGCAGCCGGCCCAGGCCAGCGGCGGCCAGCAGCCGCCTTATGGCGCGCCAACACCCTTTGGGCAGTCGGCAACACCTGGCGGACAGCCTCCGTACGGCGCACCCGGCGGCCCGCAAGGTCCGCAAGGTCCGCAAGGTCCCGGATACCCGGGTGGCAACGGCGGTCCATACCCCGGCGGCCCCCAGGGTCCCGGCTACCCGGGCGGGCCGCAAGGTCCGGGCTATCCCGGCGGTCCCCAGGGCCCGCAGGGCCCCGGCGGCAACGGCGGCAACGGCAAAAAGAAGCTCTTCATCATTCTGGGCATCGTGGTACTCGCCGTTGTGCTGATGGGCGTTTTGGTGACGTTGCTCATCAACTTCATCACCTCGAACATCAACAGCGCCGAGCCCACCACACCAACCGGCACGCAGTCACAATCATCGCCGGCGGAACCTGACCCCAGCGAATCCACGGAACCGGGTGCAGACGTTGTGGTGCCGGCCGCCTCGCCGTTGGACTGGCTTCGAGCTGATTGCCTGCGCGACTTCAAGGGTGTTTCCGCACCCGCTGACGTTGTGCTGTGCAACAGTCCGCACTCGGCGCAGCTTGTTGGAACTTTCTACTATGGCGAGGACGAGACGTTCCCCGGCGGCACTGCCCTCAAGGCCAAGGCTGCCGAGGTCTGCAAGGGCGTGGAGCTGACCACCGAGGCCGAGAGCATGAAGGACTTGAAGCAGCTCACCGCCTACCCGTCCGAGACCACCTGGGACGAAGCCGATGACCGCCGCGTGGACTGCCTCATCCAAGACACCAGCGGCAACAACTTGTTGTCCTCACTGATCAAGTAGCGCAACCTCAGCAGCAACGACTGCAGGGCTGCCGGGCGATTCCATGTCCAACTCGTCAAAGTCGGCCGCCGTATCCACCAGGACCGTGTCCCCGTCGCTGATGGACCCAGCCAAGATCTCCCTCGCCAAACGGTCGCCAATCTGGCGCTGCACCAGCCGGCGCAAGGGCCGGGCACCGTACGCCGGATCGTAGCCCGTCAACGCCAGCCACGCCCTGGCCGCATCGGTAACCTCCAACGTCAAGCGGCGTTCGTGCAATCGGGTGGAGAGTGCCTGTACCTGCAAGTCCACAATCCGGGACAGTTCTGCCACGCTGAGGGCGTCGAACATGACAATCTCATCGAGCCTGTTCAAGAACTCAGGCTTGAACGAGGACTCCACCACGGCCATGACCGCCTTGCGCTTCTGCGCCTCGGACAAGTTCTGATCCACCAGAAATTGCGAGCCAAGGTTTGAGGTCAGCACAATGATCACGTTGCGGAAGTCCACCGTGCGGCCCTGCCCGTCGGTGAGGCGGCCGTCGTCGAACACCTGCAAGAGGATGTCAAAGACTTCCGGGTGCGCCTTCTCAACCTCATCGAGCAACACCACCGAATACGGACGACGCCGCACGGCTTCGGTCAGCTGGCCGCCCTCGTTGTAACCAACGTAGCCCGGAGGCGCACCCACCAGACGGGACACCGAATGCTTCTCGGAGTACTCGCTCATGTCGATGCGAATCATGGACCGTTCGTCGTCGAAGAGGAAGTCGGCAAGGGCCTTGGCCAGCTCCGTCTTACCCACACCTGTGGGCCCCAGGAACAAGAAGGAACCCGTGGGGCGGTCCGGATCGCTAATCCCGGCCCGGGCACGGCGGACAGCGTCGGAGACCGCAGTGACAGCCTTGGCCTGGCCAATCAGGCGCGACCCCAGCACCTGCTCCATCTGCAGCAGCTTCTGACTTTCCCCCTGCAGCATCCGCCCGGCAGGAATGCCCGTCCAGGCGGAGATGACCTCGGCGATGTCATCGGCAGTGACTTCCTCGGCCACCATGAGCTCCGGCTTGTCAATCGACTCCTCCTCGGCGGCAGCGGCCTCCAACTCGCGCTGCAGTGCCGGGATTTCCCCGTACAGCACCCGGGAGGCTTGCTCCAGGTCGCCGTCGCGCTGTGCCTTGTCAGCAATGGAGCGCAGCTCATCCAGCTTGGCCTTCAAGTCTCCAACCCTGTTCAGCCCCGCCTTCTCGGCTTCCCAGCGGGCGTTGAGCCCGGCCAGCTCTTCCTTCTTGTCAGCCATGTCGGCACGCAACGCGTCCAGGCGTTCCACCGATGCGGCGTCGGTTTCGCCGCTCAGCGCCAGCTCCTCCATGGTCAAACGGTCGACGGCGCGGCGGAGCTGGTCGATCTCCTCCGGCGCGGAATCGATCTCCATGCGCAGCCGTGAGGCGGCTTCATCGACCAGGTCGATCGCCTTGTCGGGCAGTTGACGGCCGCTGATGTAGCGGTTGGACAGCGCTGCGGCAGCAACCAGTGCGGAGTCGGCGATGGCCACCTTGTGGTGGGCCTCGTAGCGTTCCTTCAAACCACGCAGGATGCCGATGGTGTCATCGACGCTGGGCTCCCCCACGAACACCTGCTGGAAACGGCGCTCCAGGGCCGGATCCTTCTCGATATTCTCGCGGAATTCATCCAGTGTGGTGGCACCAATCAGCCGCAACTCGCCACGGGCCAGCATGGGCTTAAGCATATTGCCCGCATCCATGGAGCCCTCCGAAGCTCCGGCACCCACCACCGTGTGGATCTCATCGATGAACGTGACGATCTGGCCGTCGGAGGCCTTGATCTCCTCCAGCACCGCCTTCAGGCGTTCTTCAAACTCGCCACGATACTTGGCCCCGGCCACCATGGCGGCCAGGTCCAGGCTGATGAGCGTCTTCCCACGCAGGGACTCCGGCACATCTCCTGCCACCATGCGCTGGGCCAGACCTTCCACCACGGCTGTCTTGCCGACGCCGGGCTCACCGATGAGTACGGGGTTGTTCTTGGTGCGGCGGCTCAGGACCTGCATGACGCGGCGAATCTCGGAGTCGCGGCCAATGACTGGATCGAGCTTGCCCGAGCGGGCAATGGCTGTCATGTCCACGCCGAACTTTTCCAACGCCTCAAAGGTGTTTTCCGGATCGGGGGTGGTGACCTTGCCGTCGCCGCGAACGGTGGGCAGTGCGGCGTCCAGCGCAGCCCTGGAGGCACCTGCCTGGCGCAGGGCTTGTCCTGTTGCGCCGGCGTCGTTCGCAAGACCCAAGAGCAGGTGCTCGGTGGAAACGTAGCTGTCCCCCATACCTTCGGCAGCCTGCTGGGCGGCCTGCACGGCCAGCAGGGTGTTGCGGCTGAGTTGGGCCTGGGCCACGGAGGTTCCCGACGACGACGGCAACTCGCGGATCGCCGCGCTGGCGGCAACACTGACAACGTCCGGGTCAACCCCGGCGGCCTTCAGCAAGGCAACGGCAACGCCCTGGCGCTGGTCCATCAGGGCCTTGAGCAGATGGGCTGGCTCCACGGTGGGGTTGCCGGCGGTGGAGGCGTTCATGGCTGCGGAGGAAAGAGCCTCCTGGCTCTTTGTGGTGAATTTGGCGTCCAAGAGGGGTCCCTTCGTTCGTGTGTGATAATGGGTCGCGACTCGACTCCTGCAAAGTTGAGTCTATTACGCTCAACTTAGCGTTGCGTAAACTTATTCCGGAATTTTTGGTGACAGCGAAAAATTCTTGACATTGACGCTGCGTCAACCTTTACCGTGGTGTTTATGGACCTTTCAATACAGCAGCTTGCCCAGCTCAGTGGCACTACAAGCCGCACTCTACGTCACTATGACGACATTGGGCTACTGCCACCAAGCCGCATCGCCAACAACGGTTACAGGCACTATGACCGAGCCGCGTTGGTGCAGCTGCAGCGCATTTTGCTGCTGCGCGAGCTCGGCCTGGGCCTGCCCGCCATCGCCTCGGTGTTGGCCCATGAGACTTCGCCCACGGCGGCGCTGCAGGGGCACCTCGTCATGCTGCGGGCGGAGCAGGGGCGGCTGGTGCGGTTGATTGCGTCCGTCGAAAAAACCATGACAGCACAGCAAGAAGGAGTGGAAATCATGGCTGAGACCATGTTTGACGGCTTTGACCACACCCACTACAAGGAAGAGGTGGAACAACGCTGGGGCAAGGACGCGTACCAGCGCGGCGACTCGTGGTGGCGCGGCATGGACGGCGCCTCGAAGCGGACCTGGCAGGACCGGCTTGCCACACTGAACAGCGACTGGATCGCCGCGGCGTCGGCCCACCTGGCGGCCGATGCGCACACCGCACAGGAACTGGCGCAACGCCACGTTCAGTGGCTGCGCTCCATCCCGGGGACGCCAGCCTCCGCGCCCGGGGGCAACCTCAAGGACTATATTTTGGGCCTGGGCGAGATGTACGTGGCAGATCCACGCTTCGCAGCCAACTTCGGCGGCACCGCCGGGGCCACGTTGGTGCGGGACGCGCTGGCCGTTTATGCCGCTAGAGAGCTGTAGCGAGCCTTTCGTCGCAATGTCGGACACCTCACGGGCAATGGCGGACACCTCACGGGACTGAAACGGACCACGGAGGCCGCTCCGGACACTTTCCCGCAGCCGCGGAGGCCGTTGTGGACATTCGATGCTGGTCGACCATGGGCGAATGTCCACAACGGCCTCCGGAGCTGCGGGAGGAGCGGAGTGGAGCACCACTGGGGCCTAAACTTAGGCCATGATCTTCATCGATCCGCCGTATTGGCCAGCGCACGGGACAGTGTTCTCGCACCTGATCTCCGACAGCGCTCTGGCAGAGCTGCATGACTTTGCTGCGGCCAATGACGTGCACCAGCGCGCCTTTGACCTGGACCACTACGACGTCCCGGCGCGCCGCTACGAGGATCTGGTGGCAGCCGGAGCCACGCCGGTGTCAGGCAAGGACTTGGCCCGCACCCTGGTGGCGTCGGGGCTGCGGATCAAAGCGAAGTACCGGGTCAAGTCAGCCGGATCGGTTTTGGCATTGCGCTGGGATGCACTTCTGCCCGGGCAGCGGGCGCTGGGTGCTGAGTTGTTGCGCCGCTGGGCCGAACCTCACCGCCACTACCATTCGAGCAGCCACCTTCTAGCAGTTTTGGAGGCGTTGGACTTACTTACGGCAAATGACCCTCCGCCGGCGGTGGCTCTGGCGGCCTGGTTTCACGATGCCGTCTACAACGGCGTGCCGGGAACCGACGAGGAAGAATCAGCAGATTTAGCCCGGCAGCGGCTAACAGGTCTGGTGCCACCAGCCGTGGTCACCGAGGTGGACCGCCTGGTGCTCCTGACGGCGTCGCACGCGCCTGCCGCAGATGATGACGCCGGCGCCCTGTTGTGCGACGCCGACCTCGCCATCCTGGGTTCAACGCCCTTGCGCTATGGGCAGTATGTGACTGGTGTACGCAAGGACTACGCGCACATTCCCCACGATCAGTTCACGCAGGGCCGGGCAGCCGTGCTGCGCCAGCTCCTGAATTTGGCGCCACTCTTCCGCACAGAAACGGGGCGTGAACTGTGGGCGGCTCAGGCCCGGACCAACATGTCCACGGAACTGGCACACCTGGACAGCAACAGCATCCAGGCAGGCGGCGCTAGGCTGGCACCATGACCGACTACAGCGCCCTGCCCGTGTGTGAATTTGCCTTCCCCGCCCCCCTGCGGGACCAACTTGTTGCCGCTGTTCTTGACGGCTCCAAGACCTCAACAACCGCCACGCGCATTGAATACGACATTGAGCGGCAGGCGCTTCCCTTTGTCGGCTTGCGGGAAGTGGTCATCGATTCCGCGGGCAAGCCCGTGGCCGTCATTGAGATGACCGAGGTCCGCACTGCCCGGCTCGCAGATGTGGACCGCCAGCATGCCATCGATGAGGGCGAGGGGTTCAGCACTGTGGCCCAGTGGCGGGCCGGCCACGAGGATTTTTGGCATTCGCAGGACATGCGCGAGGCCATGGGCGACCCCCACTTCACCGTGGATGACGACACCACCTTGGTACTTCAGCGCTTCAAGGTCGTGGCGCGGCTATCCTAGCGCGGAGCTGGCACCACCCCAGTGCGGTAGCAGAAATTCTTGGTTGCCGCAGCTGGCTAGGCTGGTGCCATGGCCCCGAAAAAAGAACTCCGCGAACCCCGTCTCACCCCGCGGCAGCTCCATGACCTGGTGGAAAACGGCGATGCGTTTTTTGGTGCGGGCGACACTTATGACGGGCAGCTCTTCGAGAAGCCAGGCTTTGACGACGCGGACTTGACCTCCACGGACTTCCTGGAGTGCCGGCTCAACGGGCCAACCTTGAACAACACCCAACTGCGCGGTGTGCGCTTCCGCGGCACAGTGGTCAACGACAGCTTTGCCCCCGTACTGCACGGCGCCCGGACCAGCTGGCGCGACACCGAAATAACTTCTCCGCGTTGGGGATCGGCAGAACTGTACGACAGCAGCTGGCAGGCGGTGCGCATTGACGGCGGCAAGATCGACTTCCTGAACTTGCGCGCCGCCAAAATCACCGACCTGCTCATCAGCGACGCCATCATTGGCGAGCTGGACCTTGGCGGGGCCACGGTGACACGCATGGCCTTGCGGAATTGCCGGATTGGCACCCTTGACCTGCAGCAGGCCACGTTGAAGGACCTTGACCTGCGTGGCACAGAGTTCCGCACCCTCAACGGTGTCGGTTCCATGTCCGGCGTCGTGATCGATGACTACCAGCTGGGTCTGCTGGCGCCCATTCTCGCGGCGCATGTGGGCATCGTCGTCGGCTAGCGTGCCGGCCCGTCCAGGTCCTCCAGGGAGCTGGCGATGCTGCGGCGGGCGTCAGCTGCTGTGTGCGCGGCTTTGAGCGTTTCCGCCGTGACGTTGAACCCGGCAACCCGGGCCTGCAGCTGGGTCAAGGCGGCCATGAGCATGGTTTCTTGTTCGGCGAGGGCGTCACGCTGGGAGATCAGGTCAGCCAGTTGTTCGCCCATGATGAGGTGGCGGCCCAGGGCTGTTTGCGCCGCCGCATCGTCTCCGGCGGCTTGGGCTTCACCGGCGTGGCCGGACAACTGGTCCATGGCCCCTTGCAGATGGCTGGCTTGAAGGTCCAGCCGCTGCCGGCTCACCGACACGTCGGCCACTCCACGGCGCATCTTCTGAACGGCTGCCTGCTGCTTAATCTGCGCCTCCGCCAAGGTGAGCTGATTGTTCGCGGAGGTACCGGCGTCGGACATCTCCTTGGCCCGCGTGGGACTGAGAAAAGCTGCGATCCGGGCAAAAAAGCTCATGGCGGCAGGCTAGTCCTTGCCGAGATCCGTGTACGTGGTGGACCAGTTCTTGAGCATGGTCGCCTCAATTTCCAGCGTTCGTGTGAGGTCCTTCAGATCCACGTCACCGCTCGGTGCGGCTGCACTGGCCAAGGCGTTGCGCACACCCTTGGCTGTCTGCGTGACCTGCTCCACCTGGCCGCCGAGGGTCTTCGCGTAGAGGCTCTGCACGGCGGGATCGGGCTCCTGCTGGGCCACCACAAGCTGATGCTCCATGACTGATCCGGCCTGTTGCAGGGTGTTGAAGATCGACTCAAGATTGCCCGTGTACTGGCCGGCGCTCTGGGCGACACCCAAGGAGCGGCGGGTGGCCTCCAACGATTCAGCCAGGGCCACGCGCTGTTTGAGGATCTCGGCCACCGGCCCGGTGCTGGCATCGGCCCGAGCCTTGAGGGCACTGCGCTTGGCGGACTCATATTTGGGTTTGGAAATTTTCACCAGGCCCACAACGCCGCGGCGAACCAACACCCCGACGGTGATCGCGACGCCCACCACGATGGCGATGATGACCAACATGAGGATCAAAAAGACTGTGGGTAAGTCCATGGTTTCTTCATTTTCCTGACGGTGGAAGACGCTGCCGATTGGTGCAAATCAGCCTAGCACCGGCCGCTGGGGAAGCCAGGTGAAAGCTCAGGGTTATCCCTGATGCTTTTGTGGCGCCCGGCAGGGCAGAATGGGGTGATGAAGACAATCTTGAATGTTATTTGGCTGGTATTTGGCGGCTTGTGGCTGGCGCTGAGCTACTTTTTGGCCGGAATCGTGTGCTGCCTTCTCATCATCACCATCCCGTGGGGCATAGCGTCGTTCCGCATCGCCGGATACGCATTGTGGCCGTTTGGCCGGACAGTGGTGGATAAGCCCGGCGGCACAAGTGTTGCCAGCACCCTGGGCAACGTCATTTGGATTCTGGTGGCCGGCATCTGGATTGTCATCGGCCACATCACGACAGCCATTGCCATGGCCGTGACCATCATTGGCATCCCGCTGGCCATCGCCAACATCAAAATGATCCCGATCTCGCTGATGCCCCTGGGCAAGGAAATTGTGCCCACCAACCAGCCCTTTGTGCGCAGCTACCACTAGCCAGGTGGCCTTGGCCCGCAAGCCGGGCAGCGTTCATGGTGCCGCTCGCTACCGCGCCTACGAGCGCTTGCGTTGGAGTGCACTCCAAGACTTACGCTGGTTCCATGAGCACAACTACCCAGTCAGTTTCGGTGCCGTGGCTGAGCATCGCAGAGCTTGCCCGGACTACCGGGCTAACGCAGGACACCCTGCGCTGGTATGAGCGCCAGGGGTTGTTCCCTCCCGTGGCCCGCCGCACCGATCACCGTCGCGCTTACTCAAGTTCCGACGTCGCACGCATCATGTTGGTGGTCAAGCTCCGGCGGACCGGGATGTCCGTTGCCAACATGCAGCGCTTTGCCGAGCTTCTGAGGGACGGCCCAGAAACGCACCCCGAACGCCTGTTGCTCCTGGCCGAGCACAGGGCGGGCGTGTTGGCGCAACTGGCCCAAATCCAGGCCGATTTAGGGGCCCTCGAGCGAAAAATTGCCCACTATGAGGGGTTGATCGCGAGCGGCCTCGACTGTGAAGCGGCCGCTCCTGACCCCCTGCCCGGAGACTCAGATGGAGCGAAGAAATGAACAAGACCCTGCTCGGCGACGGCCTTAACGTGAGCCCGCTTGGCTTTGGCGCCATGGCGTTGACGCCTGTGTACGGTGAAGTGGACCCCGTGGAGGCCCTGAAAACCTTGCACCATGGCGTGGACGTTGGTGTCACCTTCATCGACACTGCCAACATTTATGGCGGCGGCTCCAACGAGGAACTCATTGCGAAATTGCTCAAGGACCGCCGCGGCGAGGTCCAACTCGCCAGCAAGTTCGCGCTGCTCGGCAATCCGGCCACAGGTTACACGGATATTCGCGGCGACGGACCCCACATCCGTGCGGCCATTGACGAATCCCTGAGCCGTCTCGGAACTGACTACCTTGATATCTACTACATGCACCGCAGAGACGTGCGGGTGCCCATCGAGGAAACAGTGGGCGCCATGGCGGAGCTGGTCAAGGCCGGAAAGGTCCGCCACCTTGGCCTGTCCGAGGTCACGGCTGCCGAGCTTCGGGCGGCCCATGCGGTGCACCCAATCGCAGCGGTGCAAAGTGAATGGTCCATTTGGAGCCGCGACGTTGAGGCCCACGTGGTTCCGGCCGCAGCGGAACTGGGAGTGGGGATGGTCCCCTACTCGCCCCTGGGCCGCGGCTTCCTGACAGGAACCATCCACGCCGCCGATCTTGGCACCGGCGACTTCCGCCACAACATTCCGCGCTTCGCCGAGGGCGCCATCGACGCCAACCAGTCAGTGGTCGACACCGTCCGGCAGGTGGCCGCCGAACTCACGGCGGCGAGCGGGCAGCTAACGACCCCCGCCAAGGTTGCGTTAGCTTGGCTCTACGCCCAAGGCACACGGTTCGGCCTGCCGGTGGTCCCCATCCCGGGCACCCGCAGGGCCGCGCGCATCGATGAAAACCTCGGAGCGCTGTCTTTGAACCTCACCGCCGCCCACCGTGAGGTGCTGGAGAAGGCGGCATCCGGCGTCGTCGGATCTAGGGCAAAGGACACCAGCTGGGTCTCCCAGGGCCGTGAATAGGCGCCGGGGGCGGGTAAACTGGTGCCATGCGTAATAAGTCCGACTGGCTGGACATCATTGTCAACTTCGCCAGTTTTGCAGCCATGATCCTTGTCCTCACCTTTGCCCGGATCAACCTGCCCCTGAAGATCGTGCTGGCATTTGCCGTGTCCCTGGCCATCACGGGGGGCTGGTCCTACTACAAACGCAAGATCCGCCGTCGCCCCTCAGACCCCAAACGCCTGCACGTGTACAGCGTCAAGAATGAGGACGACAAATAGTGGAAATCATTCGCTACGCCTCACTCAAGACCATGCCCTGGGCCAACGGGGGCGGGGTGAGCCGGCAGCTCGCTGCGGCGCCCGCCACCGACGGCGGCGTTGACTGGCGCATCAGCATTGCCGAGGTTGCCAAGGCGGGCCCGTTTTCGGCCATGCCCGGGATGGACCGGATCATCACCGTTATCGACGGCGAGCTCATTGCCCTGAGTGTCGACGGTGCCGAGCAGGCGCTGGAAAAGTTCCGGCCGTTCCGTTTTTCCGGCGATTCCGACACCTCGGCGACACTGCCCACCGGGGCCCTGACGGACCTGAACCTGATCACCCGCCGGGGCGCTTTCAAGGGCTACGCGGCCATCATTGAGCTGTCCAAGAAACGCCCGCACCCCGTCTTTGCTGACCAGTTCGCCGTGCTGCTGCAGGGCTCGGCAACCGTTTCCCCTGCCAGCACGGACGACGCCGGAGCCTCCTCCGCCGCGCCGGTCACCTCAGCCGAGGCTCTGGGCAAGTTCGACACAGTGGTGGGTTCCAAGGACGCTCCCGAGATTTCCGGCCGGGGTTTCATCGCCGTGCTGAGTATTGACCCGGCCGCGTAGCCCCACCCACTCCTCATCTGACCCGCAGAAAACGCCGAAAAATCACGATTTTGAATGATTTTTCGGCGTTTTCTGCGGGTCAGTTGATTAAGTCCTCGTCGCCTGTGGCAGCAATCTCACCCCAACAGGCGGCGTTCGTAGGCAAAAGCCACCAGCTGTATGCGGGTACGGAGGTCGAGCTTGTCCAGCACGCTGCGCAAGTGAGTCTTGACCGTTGCCTCTGAAACAAACAAGCTTCCGGCTATTTCAGCATTGCCCAATCCCTTGGCGGCCAGAAGAAACACATCCCGTTCCCGGGCCGAAAGTGCTTCCAACACTGACAGGTCCGGCCCAGCTGTGGGAAAAGAACGGGCCGCGTGCGCAAAGAGATCGTGAATGGATCCGGGCGCAATGACCGAATATCCCGAGTACACGGTGCGAATCGCAGCCAACAAGAATTCGGGCTCCGCACTCTTGAGCAAATAGCCGCTGGCCCCCGCCTGCACCGCCTCAACCACTGCTTGATCACGGTTGAAAGTTGTCAACGCGATAATCCGTGGCGTGTCAGTTCCGGCCGTCCGGGATTCTTCAACAATGCGGCTCGTTGCGGTGACACCGTCCATGACTGGCATCCGCAAGTCCATGAGCATGACGTCGGGACGGTGCGTGGTGGCCAGGGCCACCGCTTGTTCGCCGTCCCCCGCCTCACCCACCAGCTCCATGTCCGGCTGACTTTCAATGAGCATGCGGATGCCCGCGCGGAAGAGCTCCTGGTCGTCAACCAGCGCCACCTTGATGCGGCTGGCCGCATCAGCCACGATTGCCATCTCCCTGCGGAACGGGGGCCAGCGCCTGCATGGCGTGCCCGGCCGTGCCTGTACCCGCGCTACCCTGCACGGTTGAGATTTCGACAAACTGAGCCACATCATGGAGCTGATCCTTGTGGATTTCATAGGGGATCAAGACGGTGACCCTGAACTGTTCTCCGTCAGGTCCGGCTGTCAGCCAGCCGCCAGCCAGATGCGCCCGCTCACGCATGCCCGCTATTCCTCTTCCCGGGCGCGTTTCCTGTGGTTCTGTTGGCTCGCCAGCCACGGTGGCCGGAACGTCAGAGGAAATGTGAAGCGTCAATCCCGGGCCGCTCCAGTCGAAGTGCACGCGGACAGCTGTCCCTCGGCCGCCATGTTTGAGTGCGTTGGTGAGGCACTCCTGCACAATTCGGAAAACGGCAACTTGAGCCCCTGTTGTCAGCCCCACAGGGTCTCCGGACTCGCTGTGGGCGATTTTCAAACTGCCTTGCTGCATTCTCTCCAAAAGAGGCTTCACGTCACTGAGCCGGGGCGCGGGAGCCGACAAGCCGCCGTCGTCCACCCCTTCGATGACTCGCTGGGCATCCACCAAGGCACTGCGGGCTGAACGGGCAATGTTTTCCAGCGCGTTCAAGACAGGTTTCGGCTGACCCTCACCGACATAACGGGCACCATCGGCTTGGGCCGCGATGACAGCCAGTGAATGGGCCAGCACGTCGTGGAGGTCCCGGGAAATCCGAGTTCTCTCCTGCTCGATGATCAAGTCAACTTCTGTCTGCTGCAGGGTCACCCGGGCCAGATTGCGATCTTGGAACAAACCTCGCTTCTCCTCGTACAGGGAAAGCACCAGGCCTGCCGCAGCGCAAGCCACAGCTATTAGCAAGAACGGCGTGAGCAACTGCCAGCCGTACATTCTGAACATCACAGCGTCGCCCTTGTAGGGGTAGCCGAACCAACCCACGCCGGCACCGTAGCGCCACGACAGCATGACCACCATCATGATCAGGATAAACACCGCGTTGGCGACTCCCGAGATGAGGCGCACCCGGCGGTTTCCCGTCCACTGGATAAACCCCAAAGAGATGAACGAACCGAAGTAGATGGCCCAGTGGTTCGACTCCATGCCTGGGACGACGTGGAACAGCTGCCCTACCAGCAACGCTGCCACCAACCCCAGCGAAACGTATGGTTTCCAGACGGATACGGCGATAGCCGCCGACACGAACACCAACGGCAGAGTTCCGTTCCACGTGGGAAATCCGAGCCACGGCCCCATCCGGCCAGCCTCCGCCACACACCAAAGCACCATGAAGATCAGTGCCGCCGCGGGGGCGCCCCAAATGCGCAAGACTTTCAAGAGTTTTTCCATGACTGCAACACTAACCACGGCCCCAGTCCGGCTTTCGCCAATCAGGTCGATTAACGCCAAGTTCCGCCTGAAAGATGAGAAGTTTCATCTTTCAAGCCAATGTCATCCCTCAGTCTGATGCTCCTTGACCCATATTCTCCCTAGAATGGCCATTCTGGGGAAAGGATTTGGCTGTGAGAATTTCGATTCGTGCAACGGTGGCTTCGGTGGCACTGGCTACTTTATTCAGCCTCGCTGCGTGCTCTGCCCCGCCCACCACCACCTACCCCAATGGTGCCGGACAGGACGTCACAGTGAACTGGCGGGACTACCCCCTGAGTGCCGGCTCACTGCCCGACGATCTGGCGCTGACACCTGTCAGTGAAGACGCCGAGGCAATCTCCGCGGGCCTGCTCGGGGAAATCAAAACAGCCCTCACCGCAGAATATGGAATGGCGTGGGAGTCCGCTGGCGAAGCCGGCTGGTTTCCCACCACGGGCAACGGCTACGGCGGCGAAACCATGACCACCTCCTACAACTCCCATGAGTGGAGAAGCACCACGCTTCCCGCTGCCACGACGGAGTGGAAGAAGATCATGGGCACGATCAGCGGGCTTACCGCTGCCCGCGGATTGGGTCCCGTGAAGCTCACCCAGGACAGCGGTTTCTTCAACAACGACCCCGCGTGGCAAAAGAAGCTTGTGGAAAAGTACGGCACAGCTGATCCGCAACAACTGTATTGGTGGAACGGCACAGCGTATTCGGGCTCGCAGTGGCTCGCCGTCACCATGGTCAATGTTGACAGGGACACCACAGGCAGGGCAGCCACGGAATATCAAGAACTCAAGCTCCCAGCACGCTCCATCTCCATCAGCTACGGTGTCGCCACAGTGGCACGGGATGATCTGCCCGCACTCAAGCAGGCCTTGGAACCGTTTATGGGCTTGACCCCGCCGGAAGCCACCACTTCAGACTGAGTCCCGCCGTCGCGCATCATGCCCTTAAAGGAAAACTGACCCGCAGTAAACGGCGAAAATACTCGATTTTCATCGATTTTTCGCCGTTTACTGCGGGTCAGTTTCAAAGAAACGCTAGTTAGCGGCCACGGCGCTGGTTGGAGGCCGGTGCTGAGGCGCGGCGCGGTCCGCCGGAGCGTGCGCCACCACCGTTGGAGTTGAAGCTACCACCGGAGTTGCCGCCCGTGTTGGAGGACCACACGGCGCCACCCTGGCCTGCGCCGCGTGAGCTGCTGCGCGGGGCGTCGTTGGTGTGCGAGGAGCTGCGGGGAGCAGAACCCTGGCCTGCGCGGTTGCCGCGGGCCACGTCGCCGTCACGGGCCGGACGGCCCTCACCCGAGCGTGCCGGACGGCCCTCACCCGAGCGTGCCGGACGGCCCTGACCGGCGGGGCGACCGCCCTGAGGCTGGCCTTCGCGACGCTCGGAACGGTTTCCGGCAGCTGCCGGACGCTCGGAAGAGTCGGCGGATACGCGACCGCGTCCGCCACGGCCGCCACGGCCACCGGCTGTGGGGGCTGCGCCGGTGCGGGCACGCTTGCGCTGAGCGTTGGCGCCGGTTGAGGTGCCACCGCCTTGTGCCGGCTGCTTGGCTGCGAGCAAGGCTGCACGGGTGCGCGGGTCAATCTTGTCGGCAACATCGCCCACCAGGTTCGCGATGGTCGGTGAGCTGGCGTTGACGCGCTCAAAGTTCACGTCAACTCCGGCTGCCTTCATGAGCTTCTTGACGTCGCTCTGCTGCTCGGGAAGCGTCAAGGTGACAACAACGCCATCGGACCCGGCGCGAGCCGTACGGCCTGAACGGTGCAGGTACGCCTTGTGCTCTGTGGGCGGGTCGACGTGGATGACCAGTTCAATGTCATCAACGTGCACGCCGCGGGCGGCAACGTCGGTGGCAACCAGGACGCGGACGCCACCGGTGGAGAACTCGGCCAGGTTCCTATCGCGGGCGTTCTGTGACAGGTTTCCGTGAAGATCAACGGCGGGGATGCCGGCGTCGGTCAGGGTCTTGGCCAGCTTGCGGGCGTGGTGCTTGGTGCGCATGAACAGGATGCGTCGGCCGGCACCGGAGGCCAGCTCAACGATGACCTGCTTCTTGATGGTCTGGTCGCCAACAACCAGTACGTGGTGTTCCATGGTGGAAACCGTGGCGACAGGCTCATCCACGGAGTGTGTGAGCTGGTTGGAGAGGTAGCGCTGAACAATCTTGTCCACGCCGTTATCCAACGTTGCGGAGAACAGCATGCGCTGGCCCTGGGTCGGCGTGGTGTCCAGCAGGCGCTTCACGACGGGCAGGAAGCCCAGATCAGCCATGTGGTCGGCCTCGTCAAGAACGGTGATCTCAACGCTTTCCAGCGAGACGATGCGCTGCTTCATGAGGTCTTCGAGGCGGCCCGGGCAGGCGATGACAATGTCGACGCCGGCGCGCAGGGCCTTTTCCTGGCGAGCCTGGGAAACACCACCGTAAATGACTGTGGTGTTCAGGCCCATGGCCTTGGCCAACGGCTCGATGGTGTTGTTCAGCTGGGTTGCCAGCTCACGGGTGGGTGCCAGCACCAGGCCCATGGGGCGGCCGGGCTTGCGGAAGTAAGGGGCTTCACGCTCGGCCAGACGGGCAACGAGCGGGATGGCGAAGGCAATGGTCTTGCCGGAGCCTGTGCGGCCGCGGCCCAACACGTCCCGGCCTGCCAGCGTGTCCGGCAAGGTCTTGATCTGGATGGGGAACGCTTCCTCGATGCCCTGGGCGGCGAGTGAAGCAACGATTTCCTTGGGCGCACCAAGGGCAGCAAAAGTTGTCATGTAAAGAGAGAATCTTTCGTAAGGCGGTTCAACGTCCCGCGAGCAGTTTTGACCACGGGTTCGCCGATTCAAAGCCAGAGCGTGTCAACCGCGAGTTGCGTGAAGCAAAATCGTTGCGGGACAAGTTGCATGCGTTCATCGACGCAGAATGCGCTTGAAGCACATTAAGTATTCTCATTCTAACAGCGGCACGACGCCGGACGTTCACCTTAGTGCCGCATCTCACTTTTAGCACCGAATGCTGACCGTAGCCGCGAGATGCATGGTTGCACCCGGTTTCAGGTGGCTAAGGTCAGCACTCGCTGTTAGCGGGCGGTCAAGCACCGCACGCGCCCGCCCGTTCCTTGAGCCCGGAAGAAGCCCGGTACCCTTAAAGGGATGAGTGAAACTCCAGCCACCACGCCCGAATCCCCCGCATCTGCGCCCGACGCGCCCGCAACCGAGCCAGTTGAGCAGCGCGCGCCCCGCACGCAGGACGGTTCAGCCCGGCCCGTCACCCCGGGCAGCCAGGCCGCCGAGGGCACCTACCGCGCCCAGCCGGTGTCCTTCGTGCGCCGCGGCACGCGCCTGCAGGGTCGTCGCCAGCAGGCGTGGGACGATCACTCCGACACCCTCGCGGTCGACGTTCCGCGACATATTGCTGACACCTCCGTTCACCCGGAGTACGTTTTCGACGCCGCCGCTGAGTTTGGCCGTACGGCACCCCTGGTGGTGGAGATTGGCTCCGGACTGGGAGATGCTGTGGTCTACGCGGCCAAGGAAAACCCCGACAAGGATTTCCTTGCCGTTGAGGTTTACACACCGGGCCTGGCGCAGACCATCCAAAAGATTGTTGCCAATGAGCTGAGCAACGTCCGCGTGGTGCAGGCCAATGCGCCCGAGGTGCTGAGCACCATGCTCCCGGCCGGTTCCGTCAGCCAGGTTTGGGTGTTCTTCCCGGACCCGTGGCACAAGTCCAAGCACAATAAGCGCCGCATGGTCAAGGACACCTTCGCTCCGCTGGTTGCCCGGGTGCTGGCCCCCGGCGGCATCTGGCGCCTGGCCACCGACTGGTCCACCTACGCCGAGCAGATGCACCAGGTGGGCGCGGCGTCCCTCGACTTCACGAACCTGTACGACGGCGAGCGCTCGGGTTCGGAGAGCCCCCTCACCCAGGCACGGCTCAGCGGAGTTGATTGCGAGCAAAGTGCGGAGCCCGATCAGGTGGGCGGTTGGGCGCCGCGCTTTGACGGCCGCGTCCTGACCAGTTTTGAGAACAAGGCTCACAAGGCTGGCCGCGTCATCTTCGACTTGGCCTTCCGCCGCAACTAGCCACCCCTTACTCAACTGGCCCGCAGAAAAAACCAAAAACCGCGTCAAAAACGCGAACTTTCGGTGTTTTCTTTGGGCCAGTTGGGCTTAAGCCTAGGGCCGCTTCCTGCGTCATATAGGCGCACACCCAGGACACAAAAGTGATCACAAAACATAAAAGTCGCCTAGGGCTGGCAACCATTAGCGCAGCCCTTTGTTGACTAATCCGCCGACTCTAGAAACCACCGCACCGACCACCTAGGGTGGGGCCATGACTGCTGAACCTTTTGTTGCTGGAGTCGATGGACCGGCGTCGGATGTGATGTTGAAGCTGGGCCGTTTCTTCACCAAGTGGGATACGAGCGATGACTCCCGTGTGGTTTTCCGGGAGGGCGGACGGGCCGGCGACATCTTTTATCGCGACAGGTGGAGCCATGACAAGGTGGTGCGGTCCACCCACGGCGTGAACTGCACAGGATCGTGCTCGTGGAAGGTGTACGTCAAGGACGGCATCATCACCTGGGAATCCCAGCAGACCGATTACCCCAGCGTGGGTCCGGACAGCCCCGAGTATGAGCCGCGCGGCTGCCCTCGCGGCGCGGCGTTCTCCTGGTACACCTACTCTCCCACGCGTGTCCGCTTCCCCTATGCCCGTGGTGTGCTCGTGGAAATGTACCGCGAGGCCAAGACGCGCCTGAAGGACCCCGTGCTGGCGTTTGCCGAAGTCGCTGCCGATCCAGAAAAGCGCAAAAGGTACCAAAATGCCCGCGGCAAGGGCGGCCTGGTCCGCATTTCCTGGGCTGAGGCACTGGAGATTGCCGCCGCCGCGCACGTGAACACCATCAAGACGTACGGCCCGGACCGGGTTGCGGGCTTCTCACCCATCCCGGCCATGTCCATTGTCAGCCACGCGATTGGCACCCGCTTTGTGCAGCTCATTGGCGGGGTCATGACCTCCTTCTATGACTGGTACGCGGACCTTCCCGTGGCCAGCCCGCAGGTTTTTGGCGACCAGACAGACGTCCCGGAGTCCGGCGACTGGTGGGATGCCACCTACCTGATGATGTGGGGCTCCAACGTCCCCGTCACCCGCACCCCCGACGCTCACTGGATGACCGAGGTGCGGTATCGGGGCACCAAGGTCATCGCCGTCAGCCCCGACTATGCGGACAACACCAAGTTCGCCGATGAGTGGCTGCCCGCCGCGGCCGGCACCGACGCCGCCCTGGCCATGGGCATGGGCCACGTGATGCTCAAGGAATTCTTCGTGGACCGCCAGGTGCCGTTCTTCCAGAGCTACGTCCGCCAGTTCACCGACCTGCCGTTCCTCATCAGGCTGGTGAAGCGCGACGACGGGACGTACAGTCCCGGCAAATTCCTCACCGCCGCGTTCGTCCCCGGTCAGGAAAACCAGGAGGATGCCGCGTTCAAGACGATGCTCTTTGACAAGGTGACGGGCAAGGCCCTTGTCCCCAACGGCACCCTGGGGCACAGGTACTCCAAAACCGGCGAAGGCAAATGGAACCTCGACCTAACCGGCATTGAACCGGCCCTGAGCATGGCGGAGGTATCCACCGAATCGGCCGAAGTCCTGCTGCCGTGCTTTGAGGACCCCGAAGGTGCCGGCTCCATCCTCAAGCGCGGGGTGCCCATCAAGATTGTTGATGGCCACCTGGTCACCACCGTGTATGACCTGATGCTGGCCCAGTACGGTGTGGGCCGCGCCGGCCTGCCGGGTGATTGGGCCACAGACTACAACGATGCAGCCACCCCCTACACCCCCGCCTGGCAGGAAGAAATCACCTCAGTCCCCGCTCAGGCGTGCATCCGGATCGCCCGCGAATTTGCGCGCAACGCGGAGCAGTCCAAGGGCCGTTCCATGATCATCATGGGCGCCGGCATCTGCCAGTGGTTCCACGGAGACACCACCTACCGGGCCATTCTGGCGCTCGTCATGCTGACCGGGTGCATGGGCCGCAACGGCGGCGGCTGGGCCCACTATGTGGGCCAGGAAAAGTGCCGCCCCATCACCGGCTGGGTGTCGCTGGCCAACGCCCTTGACTGGTCCCGCCCGCCGCGGACCATGATCGGTACCGGCTACTGGTACATGCATACAGACCAGTGGCGCCAGGACGGCTATTCTGCTGACGCGTTGAAGTCCCCACTATCCACGGGCAATCTGGACGGCATGCACACGGCCGATGCGCTGGCGCAGTCGGCACGGCTTGGCTGGATGCCGTTCTACCCGCAGTTTGACGCCAACCCGCTGGATCTGGCCGATGCGGCAATCGCAGCGGTGGCGGCCGGCGAGGCGCCGGATGAGAAGACGTGGGTGGCACGGTCCCTGCAAAGCAGGACCATTAACCCGGCCATTGAGGATGTTGACGCCCCGGCGAACTGGCCGCGCACCCTGGTGCTGTGGCGTTCGAACCTGTTTGGCTCCTCGGCCAAGGGCAACGAGTACTTCCTGCGCAACCTGCTCGGCACCCACAACAACGTCATGGGCCAGGACAGCGAGGCATCGCTCAAGCCCAAGGACGTGAAATGGCATGAGCAGGGCCCCGAGGGCAAGCTTGATTTCCTGGTCTCCGCCGACTTCCGCATGACCAGCACAACCCTGCTGTCCGACGTCGTCTTCCCGGCGGCAACCTGGTACGAGAAGCACGATCTCTCCTCGACCGACATGCACCCCTTTGTGCACGCCTTCACTCCGGCCATTGACCCGCCATGGGAGACCAAGACCGACTTTGAGATGTTCCAGCTGCTGGCCGAGGAGTTCTCGCGCCAAGCGGTCAAGCACTTGGGCACCCGCAAGGACCTGGTCAGCATCCCGCTCATCCACGACACCGCGGGGCAGATCGCCCAGCCAGGCGGGGTGGTGCGCGACTGGCGCGAGGACGGCATTGAGGGTATTCCCGGGCAGAACATGCCCAACTTCATGGTGGTGGAGCGCGATTACACAGCCATCGCCAACAAGCTCACGGCCGTGGGCCCGCTGGCGGACAAGCTGGGCTTCACCGTCAAGGACGTCAACTACAAGCTGGACAAAGCCCTCACACACCTGGCCAAGGCGAACGGGGTCATGCTGGGCGGCGCGGCACACGGCCGGCCAGCCATTGACACCGACGCGAAGCTGGCCGAGGCCATCCTGACGTTCTCCGGCACCACCAACGGCCAGCTGGCCGTCAGCGGGTTCAGGGAGCTGGAAAAGCGCACGGGCGTGAAGCTGGTGGACCTGGCCGAGGGCAGCGAGGAAAAGCACATTTCCTTTGCCATGACCCAGGCCGGACCCGTTCCCGTCATCACGTCCCCGGAGTGGTCGGGGTCGGAGACGGGCGGGCGGCGCTATGCACCGTTCACCATCAACATTGAGCGGCTCAAGCCCTTTCATACGCTCACCGGGCGCATGCACTTCTTCCTTGACCACGACTGGATCATCGACATTGGCGAGGCGCTGCCCATCTACCGGCCACCGCTGGACATGCATAAACTTTTTGGCGAACCCAAGTTGGGACCCACGGGTGAGAAGGAGATTGTGGTCCGCTACCTGACCCCGCACTCCAAGTGGTCCATCCATTCCGAATACCAGGACAACCTGCTCATGCTGTCGCTCTCGCGCGGCGGCCCCACCGTCTGGATGAGCCCGCAGGACGCCGACTCCATCACTGTAAAAGACAACGAATGGGTTGAGTGCGTGAACATGAACGGCGTGTTCGTGGGCCGGGCGGTGGTCAGCCACCGCATGCCGGCAGGTGTTGCCTTCATCCACCATGCCCAGGAGCGCACCATCGACGTGCCCAAGTCTGAAGCCACGGGCCGGCGCGGCGGCATCCACAACTCGGTGACCCGCCTGCTGGTCAAGCCCTCCCACCTGATTGGCGGGTACGCCCAGCAAACGTACGCGTTCAACTACCTTGGCCCCACCGGAAACCAGCGGGACAACGTATCCACCATCCGCCGTCGCTCCCAGGAGGTGCAGTACTAATGCGTGTAATGGCTCAAATGGGCATGGTCATGAATCTGGACAAGTGCATTGGCTGCCACACCTGCTCCGTCACCTGCAAGCAGGCCTGGACCAACCGGGCAGGCGTGGAGTACGTCTGGTTCAACAATGTGGAGACGCGCCCCGGGCAGGGCTATCCGCGCCGCTATGAGGATCAGGAGAAGTGGAAGGGCGGCTGGGAGCTGAACAAGCGCGGCCGCCTCAAGCTCAAGGCCGGCGGGCGCGTGAAGAAGCTGTTCGGTCTGTTCGCCAACCCCATCCAGCCCGAGCTCAAGGACTACTACGAGCCGTGGACCTATGACTATAAGACTCTTGTGGACGCACCCCTGGGTGATGACTTCCCCGTGGCCCGGCCCAAGAGCCTGATCACCGGCAAGGACACCAAGATCACCTGGAGCGCCAACTGGGATGACAATTTGGGCGGCACCAGCGAGCTGGGTCATCTGGATCCCATCGTGGAGAAGGTGCGCCGCGAGTCAGAGGACAAGATCAAGTTTGAGTACGAGCAGACGTTCATGTTTTACCTGCCCCGCATTTGTGAGCACTGCCTGAACCCGTCCTGCATGGCCTCCTGCCCGTCCGGCGCCATCTATAAGCGCGTTGAAGACGGCATTGTGCTGGTGGACCAGGACCAGTGCCGCGGTTGGCGTCAGTGCGTGACCGGCTGCCCGTACAAGAAAATTTACTTCAACCACAAGACCGGCAAGGCCGAGAAGTGCACCTTCTGCTACCCGCGCATCGAGGTGGGCCTGCCCACCGTGTGCTCGGAAACCTGCGTGGGCCGGCTGCGGTATTTGGGGCTCTTCCTGTACGACGCCGACGCCGTCACCGCCGCGGCCTCGGTCACCGACCCCAGGGATCTGTACGAGTCGCAGATGGATGTGCTGCTGGACCCCAACGATCCTGCCGTCATCCAAGCGGCCCGCGAGCAGGGAATCCAGGAGGACTGGATTGAGGCAGCCCAAAAGTCGCCCGTGTATGCGCTGACCAAGGTGTACAAGCTGGCCCTGCCACTTCACCCCGAGTACCGGACCATGCCCATGGTTTGGTACATCCCCCCGCTCTCCCCCGTGGTTGATTTGCTCCGCGACCAGGGGCACGACGCCGAAAACCAGGACGTGCTCTTTGGCGCCATCGAGGCCTTGCGCATCCCCGTGGAGTATTTGGCCGAGCTGTTTACGGCCGGGGACACCGAGCGTGTCACGGAGGTGCTGCGTAAGTTGGCGGCCATGCGCGCCTATATGCGTGGCATTTCTCTGGGCAATGACCCCGACGAGTCCATCCCGGCCAGTGTGGGCATGGACGGGGCCACCATGTATGAGATGTACAGGCTCATGGCCATCGCCAAGTACAGCGAGCGCTACGTGATTCCCAAGGCGCACGCCGAGCAGGCGCACGATCTTGAGGAGATGGGCTGTTCCCTGGATTTCGACGGCGGACCCGGCATGGGTGCCATGGGCAACTCCCCCTTCGGCGAGGCCAGCGGACGCCCCACCCCCGTGGCAGTGGAAACTTTCCATGCGCTCCAGGATCGGCAAACCTCGGATTCCGTGGCGGGAGCAGAGACGTTGCGTGGCCGGGTTAACCTGCTCAATTGGGACGGCAACGGTGCGCCGCCCGGGCTGTTCCCGCAAAACCGCCCCGCGGGGCCGGCCGTCGACGCCCGGGCGGATGCCCATGACGGCGGCGGCACCCCATGAGCAGTTTCGTGAACAAAAGGGACCAGATTACGTTTCTGGCCGCCGCCTGGTGCCTTTCCTATCCCGACGCCGAACTACTGGCCAGGGTGCCGCTCATGCGGGCGGCACTGGGCGAGTTTCCGGGCGCAAGCCGGCCGTTCGCCGTCGTACTGGACCTGCTGGAGGGCACCGACTTGATGGAGTTGCAAACCCAGTACGTCCAGGAGTTTGACCTGGGTAAGCGTCACGCCTTGCACCTTTCCTACTGGACAGACGGTGACACCCGCCGCCGCGGGGAAGTGTTGGGGGCGTTCAAGAAGGTGTACCGCGCCTCCGACACCCTGGTGGACACGCGAGGGGAACTACCGGATTACCTGCCCATGGTGTTGGAATATGCGGCCACCGTGGACCTGACCGCCGGCAAGGAGTTGTTGCAGCAGTACCGGCCCAGCCTTGAACTGATCAAGTTTGGGCTGCTGCGGGACAACCTGGCCCACACTGCCGTAGTGCAGGCAGTTTGCAACACCCTGCCCGGGGCGTCCCCTGCAGACGAACAAGCTGTCATGCGGATGGCCGGATACGGCCCACCCACCGAATCCGTGGGCCTAGATCCTTACGATCCGCGGCTGCTGCCCATGAAAGGCGCCTGAGCAATGGACATTTTCTTGTGGGGTGTGCTGCCCTACGTCATGGTGGTCATCCTGGTCAGCGGCACCATCTGGCGTTACAAATACGATCAATTTGGCTGGACCACCAGGTCCTCCCAACTCTATGAATCCAGGCTTTTGCGGATTGGTTCCCCGCTATTCCATTTTGGTTTGCTGGCCGTCATTGCCGGGCACGTCTTTGGCCTGATCATCCCTAAGTCGTGGACAGAAGCTGTGGGCATGAGTGAGGACCTTTACCATTTCAATGCCTTGTTCGTGGGCACCATTGCAGGCGTGGGTACCCTGGTCGGCATCGCCTTGCTGATTTACCGCCGCCGCAAGACCGGCCCGGTCTTCATGGCAACCACCAAGAATGACAAGCTCATGTACGTCGTGCTGGTGGCCGCCATTCTGTTTGGTCTGTGGACCACCTTGGCCAGCGTGTTCTTTGACGAACACGGGGTGACGTACCGCGACACCGTCTCCCCATGGTTCCGCTCGCTGTTTATCTTCCAACCTGACGTAGCCGCCATGGCTGCCGCTCCGACGTCGTTCCACCTCCACACACTGGTGGGCATGCTGCTGTTCATGGTGTGGCCGTTCACCCGGCTGGTCCACGCCTTCACCGCACCCCTGCACTACCTGTTCCGGCCCTACATTGTGTACCGCTCCAGGGACAAGGGTGCCAGTGTTGCCAACCGTGACGGCTGGTCGAACGTGGGTACGCGGGACCGCGACACCCGCAACCGCTAACTGACAACAGGAGTAGAGAATGGCACAGACCAAAGCAGCACCCGCGCTGAAGGGTCAGGCGTTAAACCTGGCCCTTGCCACCGCCGCCTCCGTGGTGGGGTTTTGGGCCTGGAACGCGATCGCCACCCTAAGCTCCTATTATGCCAGGAATCTAGAATTGTCCGCCGGAACCATGGGCATTCTGGTGGCCATGCCCATCTTTGTGGGCTCCCTGGGCCGCATTGTTGTGGGCATCATGACCGACAAGTACGGCGGTCGGGCCCTCTTCACCATTGTTTTGGTTTCCACGATCCCCACCGTGTTGTTGGTCGCGTTGGGTGGCGCCCTGAACTCCCTTGCCCTGGTGCTTGTTGCAGGTTTCCTGCTGGGTATTGCGGGCACAGTGTTTGCCGTGGGCATCCCCTTTGTCAGCGCCTGGTACCCGCCGGCCCGGCGCGGCTTTGCCACCGGCATTTTTGGTGCAGGCATGGGCGGCACCGCGTTGGCCGCGTTCCTCAACCCGCGCTTGGTGAAGTCCATTGGCTACGTGCCAACCCACTTGGTGATCGCCGGGCTGCTGGCAGTCATGGCTGTGCTTGTCTGGCGCTTCATGAAGAACGCCCCCGGTTGGCAGCCCAGCACGGCGCCTGTCATGCCCAGGCTTGTCGAGGCCGCCAAGCTGGCTGTCACCTGGAAAATGTGTTTCCTCTACGCAGTCGTCTTTGGCGGCTTCGTTTCCTTCGCCACCTACCTGCCCACGTACCTGCGTGACGTGTATGCCTTTGACCCAAGCGCTGCCGGCGCCCGGACCGCCGGGTTCGCCCTTGCGGCCGTGATTGCCCGTCCCATTGGCGGGGCACTGGCGGACAAGATCGGCTCCAAACCTGTTGTGCTGGCGTCCCTGGCGGGTGTGGCGGTCCTGGGTTTGTTGGTGGCCCTTGAACCGGCCGCCGACGTTCAGGCGGGACCCATTTTCATCGGTCTGGCGGGCGCACTTGGGTTGGGCACAGGCGGCGTATTTGCGTGGGTTGGCGCGCTTTCCCCCGAGGGCAAGGTGGGCACCATTAGCGGCATAGTCAGTGCTGCCGGCGGTTTGGGCGGCTACTTCCCGCCGCTGATTATGGGCTGGACGTACAACCCCAACGCAGAGCACTACAAGTACGCCATTGGGCTGTCCCTGCTGGTGGTTACGGCCATTGTGGCGTTAATCTTCGCCTTGTTCTTTGTGAAAACTCCTGCCAGGGGTCCAGCGACTCAGCCGGCCACATAAAGAGGCACTTTTCATCCGGGAAGGCGGCCACGACCTGCATCAGGGCAGGTCTTGGCCGCCGTTGCTGTGTGTCAGGGGATTCTTGGGGTAATCGTGGGCCCCAATACTGCGTAGGATTGATAGATGTGGTCCTTGGCCTTGGATCATCCCCAACCGACAGGTGGAAAAGTTCCGTGACGTACTCCTCCGCCGGTTCACGTTTACTAACGCGAATCGCCGAGTTCACCGAGAATTCCATTGCCGCTGGCCGTGCGTATGCTGATGAGGACCGTGTCACCGACATCGCCTTGGAACCAGCTACAGGCTTGCTCTCTGGCACAGTGATTGGCGCCCAAAAGTATAAGACGACAGCCAAACTTGTGCGCGAGCACGACGGCGTGATCGCCTGCCGGGTGGGTATCTGCAACTGCCCCGTGCGCCAAAACTGCAAGCACGTTGTGGCGTTGATTGCTGCCGCCGAGGCGGAGCAAGCATTCACCGACTTCTTTGTTCCGGAGGAAGCCCCCCGCGAACCCACCTATCTTGAAACGTTGCTGGCAAAGGCCAAGGTCGGCAAGTCCGCAGCCCCCGCCCCCGCCGACCGCGGAGTGGAACTGGCTCCCGATTCGTGGGAAGCGGCGTTGTCGGCGTTGTTGCCGCCAACCACGGCAGCACCCAGCCCCGACACACCAGCCCTGGGCCTGCAATTTGAGCTGCATGTGCCACCGCCCCGGTTTTCCTACCGCGGCCGAGGCAGCACAGTCCCCGCCGAAGCTGTCCTCAATGTCCGCCCCGTGGTTATGGGCACGCGCGGAAAATGGGTCAAGTCCGGCGTCAGCTGGGCAACCCTGGGCTATCTTGCGTATGGCGGCGTCCACGACAGAACCCAGCTGGAGTGGCTCAGTGAGTTCTTGTCCTCGCACAGCCCACGCCAGTACAGCCACGGCAATGCAAGCTCCTGGCTGGCATTAAACGACTTTGCCGGCCGGAACCTGTGGCAGCTACTGGCCAGTGCCCACAAGAATGGCGTGGCCTTGATCCAGTCGGGCACTGGCGATCCCGTCCGCGTCAGCACGGACGAGGCGGCACTGTCCCTTGACGTGACCCGCCCCGAAACCGGCGGCCTGGACGTTGGCCCGCGGATTGAGGTGGACGGCGTGCCCGTCGCGCAGGAGATCGTGGGCCGGATTGGCACGCCCGTCAGTGGGCTGTTTCTCAGCGACCAGGCCGAGCCGGCACCCAGCTCTGGCACCACGTCGTTGGCGCGCAACGGCGTCGTGCGCGGCAGTATCACGGTGGCACCCCTGCCGGCCGACACCTCCGCACAGCTCCTGGACTTTGCGCTGCGCAAGGAGCATGTTCACGTCCCCGAGCTGGCGAAGGAAAAGTTCCTCACCCAGTTCTACCCTCAGCTCAAGCAGGCAGCTGCCGTGGTTTCCGCGGATCACTCGGTGGAATTGCCGGCGTATGTGGAACCGACGTTGTCGCTTCTGGCGGCGTACGGCACCGACCACACGGTGCGTTTGCATTGGGAATGGCACTACCCGGTGGGCAGCCGCGTCACATCCTTGCCGCTCTGGCCGGAATTGGGCGAGGGTGCCGTTCGTGATGCAGGGGCCGAGGCCAGGCTCATTGCCAGTGTTGGACAGCCGTGGGAAGAGATTACCGCCATGGGTGTGGCGGCGAACAACGCGTGGGGGGACCCCGTTTTGGCGGCGTCCGCGCAGTTGACGGACCTTGACACCCTCACCTTCACCGAAGTGGTGGCGCCCGGACTCTCCGCCCTGCCCGGGGTCACCGTGGAAACCTCCGGTGACGTTGCCAGCTACCGTGAGGTCACCGAGGCGCCGGTTGTCACCATCTCCACCCAGGCCACCGATGAGCGTGACTGGTTTGATTTGGGCATCGTCATCACCTTGGAGGGCCAGTACGTGTCCTTCGCCGCCATTTTCTCCGCCCTGGCCGCCGGGAACACCCGCATGCTGCTGCCCAGCGGCGCTTACTTCTCCTTGGACCGCCCGGAACTTCACCAGCTGCGGGCGCTCATCGACGAGGCCCGCGGCCTCAACGACAACAAGGACGCCGAGCTGCGCATCAGCCGCTTCCAGGCTGGCTTGTGGGATGAGCTGGCCCAGTTGGGGATTGTGGATGAGCAGGCGCAGGCCTGGAGCAAGGCGATTTCCGGGCTGCTCGACGGCGGACCACCCGTTGCGCTGCCGGCCCCACCGACCCTGAACGCCACCTTGCGCCCGTACCAGCTGGACGGTTTCAATTGGCTGCATTTCCTGTACAGTTTCGGTCTGGGCGGGGTGCTCGCCGATGACATGGGTTTGGGTAAGACCGTCCAGACCCTGGCCTTGATCTGCCAGGTCAAGGCCGAGACTGCCGCCGCCGCTGACCCCGATTCCGGCGCCGTGCCGGGAGCCGTGGCCGGCGGCAAACCGTTCCTGGTGGTGGCACCCACCTCAGTGGTGGGCAACTGGGCCAGTGAGAGCATGAAATTCGCCCCGGGGCTGAAGGTTGTCACCGTCTCCGAGACGTTCGCCAAGAGCGGCCTGAACTCTGCGGACTACTTCTACGGTGCTGACATTGTCATCACCTCCTACGCGTTGTTCCGCATTGACTTTGCCGAATACGGAATGCAGCCGTTTGCCGGACTGATCCTGGACGAGGCCCAGTTCGTCAAGAACCACCAGTCCAAGGCGTATCAATGTGCCCGCAAGATCAAGGCACCGTTCAAGTTGGCTGTCACGGGTACGCCGATGGAAAACAACCTCATGGAGCTGTGGGCGTTGCTGTCCATTGTGGCACCGGGTCTTTTCCCCAGCCCCAAGCGGTTTGCCGAGTTCTACCAGCGGCCCATAGAAAAAAATAGTGACACCGAGCTGCTGATTAAACTCCGTGCCCGGGTCAAGCCGCTCATGCTGCGGCGCACCAAGGAAGCAGTCATTGCCGATCTGCCCGCCAAGCAGGAACAAATACTCGAAGTGGAATTGAACCCCCGGCACCAGAAGATCTACCAGACACATCTGCAGCGCGAACGGGCCAAGATCCTGGGCTTGCTGGAGGACGTAAACAAGAACAGGTTCACCATCTTCCAGTCTCTGACGCTGCTGCGTCAGCTCAGTTTGGACGTCTCATTGGTGGATGAATCCCATGCAGGTGTGCGTTCATCCAAGCTCGATGTCTTATTTGAACAGCTTGAAGATGTGGTGAAGGAAGGCCACCGGGCCTTGATCTTTAGCCAGTTCACCGGCTTCCTGGGCAAGGTTCGTGACCGCCTCGTCGCCGAGGGCATTGACTTCACCTATCTGGATGGCAGCACCCGCAACAGGGCCGCCGTCGTCGATGAATTCAAGACCGGAACTGCACCGTTGTTCCTCATCAGCCTCAAGGCCGGTGGCTTTGGTTTGAACCTTACCGAGGCCGACTACGTGTTCATCCTGGACCCGTGGTGGAACCCCGCATCGGAGGCGCAGGCTGTGGACCGTACGCACCGCATCGGCCAGAAGAAAAACGTTATGGTGTACCGTCTGGTTGCCAAGGACACCATCGAGGAAAAGGTCATGGCGCTCAAGGCGAAAAAGTCCCAACTGTTCTCCGATGTCATGAGTGGGGATTCACTCTCCAGCGGCGCGCTGACGGCCACCGACCTTGCGGGCCTGTTCCGCGACTAGCCCTTAAACAGCTGACCCGCAGAAAACGCCGAAAATCACGGTAAAACCGTGAATTTTCGGCGTTTTCTGCGGGTCAGTTCGAATTAACCGGGGCTAGCGCTGCGGACGCCAGACCACCATGGCCTGGCTGCGCGGGCGCGGACGCTGGCCACGCGCCAGGGCCACAATGTCATCGCCCGTCAGTCCCGCAGCAAAAACACGGCTGCTGGAGCGCTGCGGACTCGACTGCATGGCCGCCGTGGCGGCTTCCAGTCGCTCGCCCAGTTCGAGCACCTGAGACCGCAGCAACTCCACCTGGTTCTCCAACTGCATGATGCGCCGGATGCCCTCCAGGGACACCCCGGCATGGGAGAGCCTTTGCACCTCCCGGAGCATGTCCACATCATGCTGTGAATACCGCCGGGCCCGGCCGGGGGCGCGGGTTGGCATGACGATCCCCAAACGGTCGTACTGGCGCAGCGTTTGCGGATGCATCTCGGCCAACTCCGCGGCAACGGAGATCACAAAGATGGGCGCATACGGGTCAACAGTCACTGTGATCTCCTTCCGAGCAGCGGGTCGGGCCAGGGGTTACAGTTTGGCCTTGTCCTTCAACGCGGCCCGGGGGTCGCCGTCGGCGGTGGCCGCCGCGAAGGCACGGACGGCCTCTTCGGCTTCCTTGCTGAGTTTCTGCGGCACGGCAACGTCAATGGTGACGAGCAGGTCGCCGTCGCCCTTGGACGTTTTCACACCAGCACCCTTGACGCGCAAGGTGCGCCCAGACGGGGTCCCGGCCGGCACCCGAACCCTGACAGTGTCCCCGGCCAGCGTGGGGACGCTGATGTCTGCGCCCAAGGCCGCTTCGGGGAATGTCACGGGGACGTGGACGCGGATGTTGTTGCCATCGCGGACAAAGAAATCGTGCGCCTTGACGTTGACGGTAACCATCAAGTCCCCGGCTCCGGCAGCGCCTGGCTGGCCCTTGCCCTTGACCCGGACCTTCTGGCCGTCTTTGATCCCGGCAGGAATGCGCACCTCAACCACCTCGCCGTTGGGTTCGCGCAAGGCAATCTTGGTGCCGTTGATGGAGCCGCCAAAGGAGATGGAGGTCGACGCCGTACGGTCCGCACCCTTGGTGGGTGGCGGCTGGTAACCGCCAAAACCGCCGCCACCGCCGCCAAAGAGGTCAGCAAATTCCGGCGGGAGTCCCTGGCCGTTGAATCCTTGCGAGCCGCCGCGGGGTGCGCGGGCGCCGCGTCCGCCACCAAAAAGGTCGCCGAATACGTCTTCAAAGCCTGCGTTGCCGCCACCTTGGCCGGCACCGCCTGCGCTGAAGCGGGCGCCGCCGCCCATGGCCCGGATGGCGTCGTACTGTTCGCGATCTTCCTTGCTGGAGAGCACCGAATATGCTTCGGAGACGTCCTTGAAAGTCTTCTCCGCGGCAGGGTCACCGGAGTTGGTGTCCGGATGGTACTTACGGGCCAACTTCCGGTATGCCTTCTTGATGTCGGCATCCGATGCATCTTTGGCCACACCGAGAATTTTGTAGAAGTCCTTTTCTGCCCAGTCCTGACTTGCCAAGACGCCTCCTTTCCAAAAAGTTTGTGGGGTGGTGCTGTGGTTGGGCCCACGCGCCCGAGGGCCCCGGCCTAAATTCGCGCCAGCGAATTTAGGCCGGGAGGGCGTGGTGGGCCCATGGTTCCGAGGGCCCCTAGCCGAGGTACGAGGCTAGGGAGGAACTAGGGACTACTCCGGTACTGCCACAATCACCTGGGCGGCGCGCAGGATACGCTCGCCGGACTTGTAACCGCTGCGCAGCACCTGGCTGACAGTGTCAATTTCAACGTCGGCAGAAGGCTGCTGAATGAGCGCCTCATGAACGCTGGGGTCAAAGGCAACGCCAGTGGCGTCAATCTTTTCCAAACCGTACGTTGCCAAAGCGGTTTCCAGCTTGTTGGCAATCGCGGCGAACGGGCCATCGACGATGTCGCCGTGGGCACGCCCGGCTTCAATGCCATCAAGGACCGGAAGCAGCGAGTTCAGGACACCGATGACAGCCATCTGTCCGGCAACTGCCCGGTCACGCTCGACGCGCTTGCGGTAGTTGACGTACTCGGCCTGCAGGCGAAGAAGATCGTTCTTCAACTCGGCAGCGTCGTCGGGCTCGGCACCCTGGGCCACAGCGTCCTCGGCCGGAACCTCAACACCGTTGAGGATCTCTTCGGCCTGGGACAGTGCGTCGCCGTCGGGAGCTGCGCCTTCCGGGATCCCGTCCTCCGGGACCTCTTCGGGGTTTACTGAGTCAGCCATGGTTACTTCTTCTCGTCTGCGTCTTCGTCGATGACCTCGGCGTCAACAATGTCCTCGTCGGCGGCACCTTCCGGTGCAGCACCCTCGGAAGCTCCGGCGTCGGCCGGGGCACCCTCAGCGGCGGAGGCAGCGTAGATGGCCTCGCCCAACTTGGACTGTGAAGCCTGCAGCTTCTCAAACGCAGTCTTCACTGCATCGTCGTCGTCGCCGGCCAGGGCCGTCTTGAGCTCGGTGACATCAGCCTTGACCTCTGTCTTGACGTCCTCGGGCAGCTTGTCGTCGTTGTCGGCCAGAACCTTGTCCACCGAGTAGTGCAGCTGCTCGGCGCTGTTGCGCAGATCTGCTGCCTCGCGGCGGGCCTTGTCCTCGGTGGCGTGCTCCTCGGCGTCACGAACCATGCGCTCGATGTCTTCCTTGGAGAGCGAGGAACCACCGGTGATGGTCATGGACTGCTCAACACCTGTGCCCTTGTCCTTGGCGGATACGTGCACAATGCCGTTGGCGTCGATGTCGAAGGTGACCTCAACCTGCGGGACGCCGCGAGGAGCCGGGGCAATGCCCGTCAGCTCGAACGTGCCCAGCGGCTTGTTGTCGCGGGTGAACTGACGCTCGCCCTGGAAGACCTGAATGGCCACCGACGGCTGGTTGTCATCGGCTGTGGTGAACGTTTCCGAACGCTTCGTCGGGATGGCCGTGTTGCGCTCGATCAGGTGCGTCATGACACCACCCTTGGTTTCAATACCCAAGGACAGCGGGGTGACGTCGATGAGCAGAACGTCCTTGCGCTCGCCCTTCAGCACGCCAGCCTGCAGTGCGGCACCAACGGCCACCACCTCATCCGGGTTGACGCCCTTGTTGGGCTCCTGACCGCCGGCGAGCAACTTGACCAGTTCGGAGACGGCGGGCATGCGGGTTGAGCCACCGACAAGAACGATGTGGTCGATGTCCGAAACCTTGATGCCGGCTTCCTTGATGACGTCATTGAACGGCTTCTTGGTGCGGTCCAGCAGGTCCACGGTGAGTTCCTGGAACTTGGCGCGGGTCAGCTGCTCGTCCAAGTGAACCGGGCCGTCGGGGGTGACGGAGAGGTACTGGAGGGAAACACTGGTGCTGGAGGCCGAGGAGAGTTCCTTCTTGGCCTGCTCGGCTGCTTCCTTCAGACGCTGCAGGGCGATCTTGTCCTTGGACAGGTCGATTCCCTTGATCTTGAGCTGGTTCAGCAGGTAGTCAACGACGCGCTGGTCCCAGTCGTCGCCACCGAGGCGGTTGTCACCGGCGGTGGAGCGAACCTGAATGGTGGAGAAGTTGTCTTCGTCCTTGCCCACTTCGAGCAGGGAGACGTCAAATGTTCCGCCACCGAGGTCGAAGACCAGAATGAGCTCGTCTTCCTTACCTTTTTCCAGACCGTACGCCAACGCGGCGGCCGTGGGCTCGTTGACAATACGCAGCACGTTCAAACCAGCGATTTCGCCGGCTTCCTTCGTGGCCTGACGCTCGGCGTCGTTGAAGTAGGCCGGGACGGTGATGACAGCGTCGGTGACCTTCTCGCCCAAGTAGGATTCGGCGTCGTTCTTCAGCTTCATCAGGATGCGGGCGGAGATTTCCTGCGCCGTGTACTTCTTGTCGTCGATCGCGACGGTCCAGTCGGTGCCCATGTGGCGCTTGACGGAGGCGATGGTGCGGTCAATGTTATTGACGGCCTGGCGCTTGGCGATTTCGCCCACCAGAACTTCGCCGCTCTTGGAGAAGGCAACAACTGAGGGGGTGGTGCGGCCGCCTTCAGCGTTGGCGATGACTGTGGGCTCGCCACCTTCCAGGACGGATACAACAGAGTTGGTGGTTCCGAGGTCAATACCTACAGCACGTGACATAAGTGTGGTTCCTTTCATGAACCGCTGCCTCAACAAGTCCGCGGCTAGGGTAGCTGCGGGTTCGCCCAACCAGCGGTATTGAGCGTTCTGCACTCAACTTTACTCAAGCTCGTTTGGATGTCAAATAAAGTTGAGCGCAGTCGACTCAACTTTCACTTTCGGCGAACAGTACGACGCCGGATGGCCGGGTCTTGTGTGTTCGGTCACCGCCGCCGGGCTACGTTGGGGGACCAGGGGGCACCGTGGAATGCCCCGTCCGCCGCGCGACGAGCGTCCGGGCGCACATCACACCCCCTCTGCTCCGTGACCGGATCGTGGGCCGCTCTGGCCGCCGCGTCGTCGCGGGCGTACGCTCCCTTGTATGAGTGAGCAATCTGGCATGGACCAAGGCGATGTGTACACGCACGGGCACCACGAGAGCGTGCTGCGATCACATGCGTCACGAACAGTCGAAAACTCCGCGGCGTACCTAATACCGCACCTTAGCCATGGCCTGCGCGTGCTGGATGTGGGCTCAGGCCCGGGCACCATCACTGCCGACCTTGCCCGTTTGGTGGCCCCGGGGCAGGTTCTTGGTCTTGATAGGGCGCCGGAGGTGGTGGCCGCCGCGACCGCACTGGCCAGGTCCCAGCACCTGCCCAATCTCAGCTTTGACACGGGGGATGTTTACAACCTTGACTTCCCGGACAACACCTTTGACGTGACGCATGCCCACCAGGTCCTCCAACACCTGAGCGATCCGGTGGAGGCACTGGTAGAAATGCGCCGGGTGACAAAACCCGGCGGCATTGTGGCTGCGCGCGACGCGGACTTCCACGGCATGTCCTGGTACCCGCAGCTGCCCGAACTCGATGAGTGGATGGCCCTCTACCAGCAGGTGGCCCGGCACAATCAAGCCGAACCCGATGCGGGCCGGCGCCTGCTGCACTGGGCGAAAGCTGCCGGCTTCACCGAGGTGACGCCGTCGAGCGCCAACTGGCTGTACGCAACAGCCGAGCAGCGCGCCTGGCTTGCCGGCATCTGGGCGGACAGGGTGGTGGGTTCAGCCTTCGCCGAGCAGGTGGTGGCGTACGGTTTCGCCACCACCGCCACCCTAGAGCGGATCTCGGCGGGCTGGCGGGCCTGGGGCGCCAGGGAGGACGGCTGGTTTGTGATGCCCAACGGGGAAATCATCGCCTTGGTCTGAGACGTTTTTGTTAGCGGCCCGCGCGCAGGCACCCCAACGCCCCCAAGTGCGCATAAACGTGCGTGCCCCGTAAGCTTGCCTAGTGGAATTTTCTTTGTGGCTTGCCCTCGCCGGCGCCGGTGCCATGATCAGCCTGACCCCCGGCGCAGGCGCCATCAACACCATGTCCAATGCGCTGACCTCCGGCTTCCGCCGCTCATTTTGGGGCATCCTGGGCCAGCAGCTGGCACTGGTCATCCATGTTGTCATCGTGGCGGCGGGTGTGGGCATCATAGTCTCCAGCTCACCCGTGCTGTTCATGATGATCCGCTATGTGGGCGCCGCCTACCTGGTCTATCTGGGTATCCGCAAGCTGTTGGCCAAGGCTGACACGTCCGACGGCGGCGACTCCCCCGCCGCGGTTGAATCCGGGTTCTCCATGTTCCGGCGCGGGCTGTGGGTGAACCTGCTCAACCCCAAGGCCATCGTGTTTTTCCTGGCGTTCATGCCGCAGTTCATCCGGCCCAACGAGCCATTGCTGGCGCAGTATGCGGTCTTGACGGCGACTGTGGTGGTTATCGACATTGTTGTCATGTGGTTTGTTTTCGCCGCCGGCGCCAAACAGCTCAAGCACCTGACGGCCAGTGAGCGCGGTCAGCTGATCCTCAACAGGAGTTTTGGCGTGCTGTTCATTGCCGTGGGCATCCTGCTGGCACTTGTCTAGCCGGCTGCTGCCCCAGCGGGCACGCTGCGCACGCCATCGGCCCGGGGTTGAGCCCCGGCATCGATAGACTTATCCAATGACCATTTCCTCCCGGATCATCACCCACACTGCCGGGGTATACGCGTGACGAGTTCGCAACGCCCGGTCATCATCGCCGTCGACGGCCGATCGGGCGCCGGAAAGACGACTATTGCCGTGGAATTGGCGGCACTGCTGCGCCGCCATCGCACGGTGTCGCTGTTCCATTTGGAGGACATCTACCCCGGCTGGGATGGTTTGGCTGGCGGGGTTGAGCGCTACATTGACCAGGTCCTGGCCCCCCTGAGCCAGGGCTCGCCCGCCTCCTGGACGGCGTGGGATTGGGAGGCCAAGAACGACGGCGCCGCCCGCACCACCGATGCCGCCCAGGTGGTGCTCGTGGAGGGGGTGGGGTCATCTCATGGCCGTGCCGCACAGTTCTTGGATGCAGTGATTTGGGTGGATGCGCCCAGCCAGGCTCGCAAGGAGCGCGCCCTGGCCCGTGACGGCGAGACGTACGCACCCTTTTGGGACAGTTGGGCCGCGCAGGAGGAACTGTTGCGCAGCGACGCCGGAAGCATCGCGGGAGCTGACGTGGTGGTGGACGGCACCCACGGCGTGGCCGGCGCCCCGGAATTCGTTCTGGACGCGCTCACCCAGTTGCCCGCCCTGGAACATGTGCTGAGCCCTGAGCTTGCCCGCCGCCGGGGCTTGGAGTTTTCGGCCGTGCGCATCGACGCGCTGCCACCCGGTGCGCAATTTTTTCAGGCCCTGTACGGGGACTCCGAAAACGCTATCTGGCTCGACAGCTCCATCGCCGAAACCAGCGACACCACCGCCATGCCTGCCGGCAGGGCGCGGTTTTCCATCATGGCTGATGACTCCGGCTGCTTTGGTCAGCTGGCCCGCTACGACCACGACATGACAACAGTTGCCTGCGGCCAGGTCACGACACGTATTCGCGGCCCGTTTTTCCGCTGGCTGGATTCCGTCTGGGGACGCAAGGCAGTTAGAGCGCCCCAGCACTACCCCGGCGATTTCACGCTCGGCTGGCTGGGCTATTTGGGGTACGAGCTCAAGGCCGAAACAGGCGGGACGGCCACGGCGCCGCGGGCCGGCGATGCCACGGCCCTGCCCGCGGCCGCCTTGTTTTTTGCCGGCCGCGCGGTGGTGCTGGACCACCAAGAAAACTGTCTGTACGTGCTAACCCTGACGGGCGCCCACCATCTGGCCTCCACCGCGGAAGCCGCCAACTACCTGGCGCTGGTTCGCAACGCCGTGCAATCCACAACTCCCGCCGCCCAACGAGCGGGCGAGCAGCAAGCTGGCGCACACGTGGCACCAAGGCTCGGCGGAACCCCACCCCACTTTGTGGCGCGGGACGGCGAGCTCCGGTACAAGGACATGATCGCCGCGGCCCAGACGCAAATTCACGACGGCAATTCCTACGAGGTTTGCCTGACCACGCAACTGGAAGCACGCACACCGGCAAAGGTGGACGCCTGGGCTTCCTACACAGCCCTGCGCACGCGCAGTCCCGCCCCGTTTGCTGCGTTCATGCGGTTGGATTCGCTCAGTGTTTGCAGCACATCCCCGGAACGTTTCCTGCGCATTGACGCCTCCGGGCTGATGCGCGCCGAACCGATCAAGGGCACGCGGCGCCGCGACCTAGACCCTGTTGTGGACGCCGGGCTGAAGACGGATTTAGCCGCCTCGCTCAAGGACAGGGCGGAGAATGTGATGATCGTGGACCTGCTGCGCAACGACCTCTCCCGGTTTGCCCTGCCGCACACCCTAACGGTCCCGCGGCTGTGCGCCATTGAAAGTTACACCACCGTGCACCAGATGGTCAGCACCATTGAGGCGCAGCTGGCTCCGGGCAGTTCGCGGGCGCAAGCCGTCGCCGCAGCGTTCCCGGCGGGGTCCATGACGGGTGCGCCAAAGATTAGCACCATGGCCATTCTCGACACCCTCGAGTCCGGGCCGCGTGGCATTTACTCCGGCGCGTTGGGCTACTTCTCCCTCAATGCCGCCATGGACCTCTCCGTGGTGATCCGCACGCTGGTCCTGACCGACACGCACGACGGCGGCACGCACCTTTCGTTGGGGGTCGGCGGCGCCATCACGGCAGACTCCGATGACGAGGCCGAATGGCAGGAGATCCAGGCCAAGGCCTTCGGTGTCCTGTCCACGCTAGGCGCCGACTTCCCGCTCTGATCAAAGCGGAGAACTGGCATTTTTGTAGGCGACGTAAAGGAGACGCCAAAGGCCGCTCGCGGCCGACGCGTTATTGCAGCGTGGCTGTCAGGCGCGCCACGTTGTCCACATAGCGTGCCAGTATGGGCCGGTTGACCCATTCCGCCAATTTCAACTCACGCGAGATGGCCCTGTAGTGGTCCTCCACTGCGTGCATTTGTTGGACCACGTCACGGTCAATCATCATGACGGTGACTTCCAGGTTCAGCGAGAAGCTGCGCATGTCCATGTTGGACGAGCCAATCACGGCAACGTCGGAGTCCACGGTGAAGTGCTTGGCGTGCAGCACCAGCGGTTTGGGGTAGAGGTAAATCCGCACCCCGGCCCTGAGCAGCGCCTCGTAGTAGGAACGTTGCGCGTGGTGGACCAGGAATTGGTCGCCCTGTTCTGAGACGAACAGTTCAACCACCACCCCGCGCTGGGCGGCTGTGGTGATGGCGTAAAGCAGCGAATCGTCGGGCACAAAGTACGGGCTGGAGATGGTGATGCACTCCTCCGCCGAGTACAGCAGGGTGTTAAACAGACGCAAGTTGTTCTCGGTGACAAACCCCGGACCGCTGGGCACCACCTGGCACAGTGAACCGCCGGCAAAGGAATCCCAGTGGTAGCTGGCCAGTTCCGCCTCGAGATTCTCTTCGGTCTCGGACGACCAGTCCGTAGCAAACATGACGTTCAAGGTACCAACTATGGGGCCCTCCAGCCGGGACATGAGCTCCACCCATTGGCGCCCCACCTTGTGGTTTTTCTTCTTGCGGTAGGACGGCTCAATAATGTTTTGGGAGCCGGTGAAACCCACGCGCCCATCCACCACGAGGATTTTGCGGTGGTTGCGCAGATCCGGCCTGCGCCACTGGCCCTTGACCGGCAGGAGCGGCAGCATGCGCCGCCACTGAATCTGGCTGGCCTTTAGCCGTTTGATCATCCCCCGGTAGCCAGGCACCCGCACGGAACCAATGTGGTCAAAGAGCACGCGGACGCGCACACCACGATCGGCTGCCGCCTCAAGCTCCCGAAAGAGCCTGTCGGTGCAGTCATCGGAGCTCATGATGTAAAACTCCGCGTTGACGTAGTCCGTGGCGCGGCTGACTTCATCGGCCATGGCATCCAACGACTCCTGATAGCCCTCAATCAGTTGAACGGAGTTGGCGCCCAACGCCGGGAAGTAGCCTAAGTTTCGGTTCAGCTCCATGGCGGATTTCACCCACGCTGGGCCGTGATAGTCCGGGACCTGGGCAGCAATCTCCGCCGTACCTTCGACAATGCGCAGGTTCACGGCGTCCTGGGTCTCCCGCCGGCGTCGTGAGAGCCGAAAGTTACCGAACATGAGGAACAGGATCAAACCAACATAGGGCAGGAAGAAGATGCACAGCAGCCACGCCATGGCTGTCGTGGGGCGCCGGTTGCCGGGAATAACACCGAGCACCACAACGCGGATGGCCAGATCCACCACCAAAATGAGCAGGGAAAACCAGGCGCTGGCTGTTGGCAGATTGAACGCCGTCCAGATCATGCAGGCCCCCTAATATCGCCAGCTACTCCCTAACGCGAGTGACAATAGCCTAACGGTAGTTTGCGGCACGGTTGTTCTTAGCTCGCGGCGTAACGTGCTGCGGTTATGCTGAGCGTGATTTTCCATTCTCCTTTGCAGATAGAGGCTCAACCATGAGCAACACCGGCCAACCCGACGTGACAGTCGACATTTTTGCCCTCGATCCGCTCAAACTCACCCGACAGGCCGTCAAGGGTTTGAGCGTGGCTTTCGCCATCAGTGGCGCCGTGGCCCTGGCTTTGGGTATCGTCCTGTTGTTCTGGCCCACTAAAACCCTGGCCGTGGTGGCCATCTTCCTTGGCATCAACTTCCTCATCGCCGGTGGTGTGAAGGTGGCGTTGGGTATTTTCAGCCACGGCCTCTCCACAGGGTTGCGCGTCCTGGATGTGGTCCTGGGCCTCCTGGTCCTGGTGGCCGGCGTTATTATCCTGCGCAACTCCGCGGCAAGCGGCGAAGCGCTGCTGATCTTCACTGTCATCTTCATGGGCATCGGGTGGATCATCGAAGGCATTGTGGCCATCGCCGAAGCCGGCAAGGGCTCCACCCGGCTGTGGGCCATCATCTTTGGTGTGATCAGCCTTGTTGCGGGCCTTGTGGTGCTGGTTGTTCCCGTCTGGACGGCGCAGTGGCTGCTGCTCATCAGCGCCATCATGCTGATCATCCTTGGCATTGTTGGCCTGGTCAGGGCGTTCACCTTTGGCAAGGCGATCCTGGCGGGCAGCTAAGCTCTAGAGCATGACAGTTTTGGTGTTTCTGGATCCCGTTCACCCCGCTGGCCGATTGGCCGACGCCTCATCCCCCACCATTTTGGCTACGGATCAAGGCGTGACGCGGGGGGACGGGATTTTTGAGTCCCTGCTCGCCATCAACGGTGTCCCGCGCAAAGTCCAGGCCCACCTTGACCGGCTGGCCGGTTCGGCGCGCGCCATGGATCTGGCGATTCCCGCCGCGGCGGCCTGGCTGGCAGCCATTACGACGGCGCTCACGGCTCACGCCGACGCCTCACCCCAGGCTGTGGTGAAGCTGATTGCCACCCGCGGCCCCGAGGGCGCCAACACCCCGACGGCCTGGGTGCAAGTTTCGGCTGTCTCACCGGCGCTGGCCGAGCAGCGGGCAGCAGGCCTGTCAGTCATCTTGTTGGAGCGCGGTTACGACAGCGACATCGCCGTCCGGGCGCCGTGGCTGCTGATGGGTGCCAAAACACTTTCCTACGCGGTGAACATGGCCGCCCTGCGCCACGCCCGCGCACAGGGCGCCGATGATGTGATCTTCATCAGCGGTGACCAGTTGGTGTTGGAGGGAGCCACCTCCTCGGTCTTGCTGGCACACCTCTCCGATGACTCGGGAGTTCCCGTGAAACGGCTCATCACCCCGCATCTGGACACAGGAATTTTGCCCGGAACCACCCAGGGCGCGCTCTTTGCTGCGGCCAAGGAGGCTGGCTGGGAACTGGGCTACGGCCCCGTCACCCCGGCGGATCTGTTGGACGCCGACGCTGTCTGGCTGATCTCCAGCTTGCGTCTGCTGGCCCCCGTGAACACCATTGACGGTGCGGAGATTGGTACGGCAGAAAACCGCACCCAGCTCAGTGCCGAACTCAGCGCACTCTTAGCAACAACGCTGTAGCGGGTTGTTCAGTTAGACGGCCACACTGTCCGCCGCTGCGTGGACCGGCACCAAGGGGCGGAACTTGTTGGCCAGCAAAATTAACACAACACTTGCTGTTACGAACGCGACGGCTATCAGCACGCAGGTGATGGCCACTGCACCGTATCCGCCGTTGCTGGGGTTCAGGAACGGGTAGGCGTACCAGCCGGTGATAGCACCGCGGAGCAGCGAATACGCCAAATACGCCAGCGGAAACAAGACGGCAATCCAGAGGCTGCGCAGTGGGATCGGTTTGCGCGGGGACTGAATGAGCCAGTCTGCCACCACAACAACTGGCATCACATAGTGCAGCCAGGTGTTGACCCATGGCAACAACGAGCCAAGATCCACCTCCCGCAATAGTGCGCTGAAGACGATGCCCACCAAGGCCATGGCGACCACCGAAACGCAGCGCAGAACGTGCCACAACGGCCCCAGCTCCTTGCCACGCCATGTCAGCACCGACTCCACCAGCAGCACCACCGCGGCGAAGATGTTGCCCAGATTGGTGAAGTAGCTGAAAAAGTTCAGTGCCGAGAAGCCGTTGCTGATGTGGACACCCAGTTGAGTTCCCACGGCGACCAGGGTTACTGCCCCGAACAGGAATCGGGTGGTGGCAAAGATACGGGTCACTGTCATGCGTACATCCTGCCACCTGCCACGGCAAGAGGAGTGCAACACCGCCGTCATGTTCGGCCACACTGGCCTGTTTTCGGTCCCGCCCGGTGGCTGATGTGTTACTTTTTCAAGAGAGTAATGAGCGCCAGCGTTAGGCCCTGACCTGCTGGCCGGCAACCCCCTTTCCGGCGGGGTGCCTCAGGTGAATACTTGGCAAACCCAGCTAACAAAAGCAACAGGTTTGTAAGCGTGAACGTTTTTGCGTGTCCTGGCAGCCGTCGCTGTTAAGCACCGCCTCCAGCTCCCGCTTGCAGATTTCAGCTTTCTTGCAATAAGGAGAACACATGTCCGCGGACGAATCCCCCCTGGCCTACCGGCTCATCACCGGTCCCGACAACAGGTCCTTTTGTGAGCGCATTTCCGAGGCCCTCGCCGAAGGCTATGTGCTGCACGGCGGACCGGCGGTGACGGCCAATGGTGGCGTCGTTATTTGCGCCCAGGCCATGATCCTCCCGCAGGCCATTGCCGTCAGTGATGCCGCAGTAGCCACGGCCGTGGATGAACTTGATGCCGAGCTGGAGTTCGACGGCGACGGGATCGCATGAGCTACGCAGGAGACCTGGCCCCGGCCACAGCCTGGGAATACCTGGCCGCCGGAGCCGTGCTGGTTGATGTGCGCACCGAGGGAGAATGGGCGCATATTGGCGTCCCGGACACCTCTGCCCTGGACACTGAACCAGTCCTTATCCAGTGGAACCTGGCCAGTGGACACAACAACCCCGACTTCCTGGCGCAGCTGCTGGCGACTGTACCGACGGAGAAGCCGCTGGTGGTGTTGTGCCGCTCCGGCGCACGTTCCATTGCCGCAGCGAACGCCGCCACTGCGGCCGGGTATACCGCCTACAACGTTCTGGAAGGCTTTGAAGGAGAACCCGACGGCCACGGCGAACGGGTCATCAACGGTTGGAAGAACCGCAGCCTGCCCTGGCGCCAGTAGCACACAGGCCGTGCCGCCGCAGTACGTCACGCCACCGACGCAACACCAGCGAAATAAAAGGTAAACACTTGAGCAACTTTAACGAGCACGCCGCCACGTGGGCGCAGGACACCCAAGCCGTGCGCGGCGGGCTTGACCGCAGCAATTTTTCCGAAACCTCCGAAGCCTTGTTCCTGACCTCAGGGTTTGTGTACGAATCGGCAGAGGCCGCCGAGCAGGCTTTTACCGGCGAGGTGGACAGGTTTGTGTACTCCCGCTACGGCAACCCGTCCGTGGCGACCTTCCAGGAACGCCTGCGCCTGCTCGAGGACAAGGAGGCCTGCTTTGCCACGGCTTCGGGCATGTCAGCCGTCTTCACCGCCTTGGGTGCGTTGCTGGCGGCCGGGGACAGGGTGGTTGCCTCACGGTCGCTCTTTGGCTCCTGCTTTGTCATTCTGAACGAGTTGTTGCCGCGGTGGGGTGTGGAAACGGTGTTCGTGGATGGGCCGGATCTGGCGCAGTGGCGCGAGGCCCTGTCGGTGCCCACCACTGCCGTGTTCTTTGAATCGCCGTCGAACCCCATGCAGGAAATCATTGACGTGCAGGCTGTGTGCGATCTGGCGCATGCTGCGGGGGCACAGGTGGTTGCGGACAACGTGTTTGCCACTCCGCTGCTGCAGCGCTGCGGCGACTTTGGTGCGGACATCATCGTGTATTCAGGTACCAAACACATTGACGGTCAGGGGCGTGTGCTTGGTGGCGCCATCCTGGGCAGCAAGGAGTTCATCGACGGTCCCGTGAAGAACTTGATGCGCCACACGGGTCCTGCGTTGTCGTCCTTCAACGCCTGGGTGCTGACCAAGGGCCTGGAAACCATGAACCTGCGGGTGAGCCATTCATGCACCAGCGCCCTGGCGTTGGGCGAGTTCCTGCAGTCCCAGCCGCAGGTCAGCCGCGTGCTGTACCCGCACCTGCCCTCACACCCGCAATACGAGCTGGCCAAGAAGCAGATGAAGGCCGGTGGCACGGTGCTGACGTTCGAATTGGCACAACCTGCCGTCGGCACCACCAAGGATGCGGCGTTTGCCCTGCTCAATGCCTTGCAAATCATTGACATCTCCAACAATTTGGGCGACGCAAAGTCCTTGATCACCCACCCGGCCACAACAACCCACCGCGCCATGGGCCCGGAGGCGCGTGCAGCGATTGGCCTCACCGACGGCTTCCTGCGCTTGTCGGTGGGCTTGGAGGACGTGGCGGATTTGAAGGCTGACCTGGCGCAGGCGTTGTCCGCTATTTAGCGAGCTTGCGCGCCCACGCGGAGAAGCTAGCCTCGTCGGGTCCGGACATGACGGTGGCCGGCGGCTCGCTGACGGGGAGAACCATCAGCGCCTGCGCGTCGGCGGGAAAACCGCCATCCACTTGCCGGCCTCGGATGCCGCCGTCGTACGTTAAGAAAACTGTCGCCGCGCCAGCCCCCGAATTTCTAGTCCTGGAAGTACTCGATCTCCGCGCCAATGGTGTTCAGGCGTTCGGCCAGGTCCTCGTAGCCGCGCTCGATCACGTAAATGTTGCGCAGTTCTGAGGTGCCCTTGGCTGCCAGCATGGCCAGCAGGATGCAGGCGGCCGGGCGCAGCGCCGGGGGGCAACCAATTTCAGCTGCTCGCCACGCCGTGGGGCCGGTGATGTCGATCCGGTGCGGATCCAGCAAGCGAACACCGGCGCCGAGGCGGTTCAGTTCCGTCAGGTAAATGGCCCGGCCCTCGTACACCCAGTCGTGGATGAGCGTTGTGCCTTCGGCGCAGGAGGCGATGACCGCGAAGAACGGCAAGTTATCAATGTTCAAGCCCGGGAAAGGCATGGGGTGGATCTTGTCCGGCGCCGCCTTCAGCTCGGACGGCAGCGTGGTGATGTCCACGAGGCGGGTTTTCCCGTTGCGGGCCACGTACTCGGCGGACTTGCGGTACTTAAAGCCCATTTGCTCCAACACCTTGAGCTCAATTTCCATGAACTCAATGGGCACGCGTGTCACGGTGACTTCAGACTTGGTGACGATGCCGGCCGTAATCAGGCTCATGGCCTCGATGGGGTCCTCGGACGGCGCGTACTCGATGTCCATGTCAATGCGGGACTTGCCCCTGATGGTCAGTGTTGTTGAGCCAACACCTTCCACCGTGACACCCAGGCCCTGCAGGTAGAAGCAAAGGTCTTGCACCATGTAGTTGGGGCTGGCGTTGCGAATAATTGTGGTGCCTTCGCGGTGTGCGGCGGCCATGATGGCGTTTTCGGTGACGGTGTCACCACGTTCCGTCAGCACAAAGGTGCGGTCCTCGGCATCGCTCGCAGGGGCGTGGACCTGATAGAAACCGTCGTGGGCGTTGACCGTCAGGCCAAATTCGCGCAGCGCCTGCATGTGCGGTTCCACGGTGCGGGTGCCCAGGTCGCAGCCACCGGCGTAGGGGATCCGGTAGCTTTCCTGCTCGTCAAGGAGCGGGCCCAGCAACATGATGACGCTGCGGGTCCGCTTGGCTGCTGCGATGTCCATGGAGGCAAGATCCAGCACACAGGGCCTGCGAATTTGAAGGTCGTTGTCTTCGAGCCAGGTGCACTGGACACCAATGGAGGTCAGTAGCTCAACAATGCGGTTGACCTCTTCGATGCGGGCCAGTCGGCGCAACGTGGTGGTGCCGCGGTTCAGCAGGCTGGCGCAGAGCAGGGCAACACCGGCGTTCTTGCTGGAGTTGACCTGCACACTGCCGGAAAGTTCGCGCTCTCCGTGCACCCGCAAGTGTGTGACGGCGTTCTTGGTGGTAGCTCCGACGCTCACCAGGTTGGCTTCCAACAGTGATTCCATCCGCTGGATCATCCTTAAGCTCAGATTTTGTTTGCCTTGTTCCATCCTGGCTACGGCGCTTTGACTGGTCCCCAATTGGGATGCCAATTCACCCTGGGTCCAGCCTTTTTCGGTGCGCGCATCGCGAACCAGTACGCCAACAGTTTCTGCAGCCATTTGAGTCATAACAACTTTTATATCACAGGATGCATATTCTTCTCGACATTTGTGACCCACCGGGCGATTTGCGCTCAAAAACGGGCAACTTTAACCGTTACATGCGATAGGCGTGGGCGTTGTGCCGCCTCAGGGCCCGGGTCACACTCTACGGTACCCCGGCCCCGGCAGGGCGTGCCAACCCACGCCGCAACGCCCGGCGAGAGGCTTGCCTCACACGGTTGAGGCGGCACCACCTCGATCCGTGGCGAGGCTCATCCTAGCTAAACTGTGCGATGGAGGCGGCGAGAGTCTCGGCGGAGTGCTGGAGCCGTTCTGCCTCGCGGGCGTCCATGTGCGTGTCCAGGACGCGCTGCACACCGCCCGCCCCAACAATCGAGGGCACGCTGAGGGCCACCCCGTCTATGCCGCGGTAACCGTGCAGCACGCTTGAGACCGGCAGGATGCTCCGCTCGTCAGCCAACACGGCCTCGACGATGCGGGCACCGGAGAGCCCGATCGCGTAGTTCGTTGCGCCCTTACCGGCAATGACCTTGTAGGCGGCATGGACCACGTCGTGGGTGAGCGTTTCAAGCCGTTCACGCGGAAACAGCAGGGTTCCGGAGGAGTCGGTCCATTCCGGCAGCGGGGTCTGTCCGATGGTCGCTGTGGACCACAAGGGGAATTCCGTGTCGCCGTGCTCGCCGACGATCAGCGCATGCACGCTTTGCGGCGCGACGGCGGCGGCCTCCGCCACCAGCCAGCGCAGCCGGGCGGAGTCAAGCACAGTTCCCGAGCTGAAGATGCGTCCGTGCGGCAGCTCGGTGATGCGCTCCGCCACTGCCGTGAGCACGTCGCAGGGGTTCGTCACCAGGATAAAGACAGCATTTGGCGACAAGGCCACCAGCTGCGGCAGCATCTTCTCCAGGATTCGGACGTTGACCCCTGCCAGCTCAAGCCGGGTCTGGCCCGGCTCCTGCTTGGCCCCGGCCGTGATGACGATGACATCGGAATCGGCCACCAGCGCAATATCGCTTCCGCCTGTGATGCGCGGGGCGCCGACAAACGGTGTCCCGTGGGCCAGGTCAAGGACTTCCGCCTCCACCTTGGCTGTGGCGATGTCATACAAGACAATCTCACGCGCGGACCCTCGAATGAGCGCAGCGTAGGCGAGGGAGGTGCCGACGCTTCCGGCGCCGACAATGGTGAGCTTGGTGCTGCGTGCGATCGTCATGCCACCAGTATCCCAGCCCCGATGTTGCTGTCACTGTTTGTGTCCGGCTATTTCCCTGTCTCCGTGCGGAAATGCTAGCCAAACACGGGATTCCACGTTCCCAGCACGACGGCGGCCGCCACAGCGATGGCTGCTATCAGCACGCCGCCGGCCGCGACCCACAGATCGTGGGCAGCAAAAGTGGATTCGCGGGCCCAACTGCGCGGCCCGGCCCCGAATCCCTTGGCCTCCATGGTGACAGCCAACCGTGAGGCGCGGCGCACGGCCTGCACCAACAACGCCATGGCCTGCCCCAACTGTGCCTTGACCCCACGGAACAGCCCGGGCTCACCGCCCACACCCCGGGCACGGCGCGCCATGCCAAGGGTTTGCCATTCGGCCACCAACAGCCCCACCAGCCGCATGGCTGCGAGGGCGCCCAGCACAAAGCGATGCGGCAGCCGCAGCTTCTGGGCCAGGGCGTCAGCCAAGTCGGTGGGATCGGTGGAGGCCAGCACGATGATTCCGGGCAGGGCGATGGCCAGGCCACGCAGGGCAATGGCCACACCGGCTTCCAGCGACCCGCTGGTGAAGGTCACCGGGCCCACAGCGAGCAACAGTTCGCCGGTCTTGGGTGCCAGCAGCGCCGTCCCGTAACCACCCACAATTGCTGCCAGCAGGACGGGCCAGCCGCGCAGCAACAGCATGCGGTCGCTCAGCCCGGCCAAGGGCAGGAGTGCGCATTCAAGCATCAGTGCCACCGTGGCCGAGACCCAGTCAACACTGACCAGCAGAACAAGTGTGATCGCCATGCCCGCGCCCAGTTTCGCCAGCGGATTGGCCCGCGCCAACCACGCCGTGGAACGGGGTGTGGCGATGATGTCGACGCTCATTGCTGCACCACTTTCGCCGCCGGCAGCGGGGCGGCGATGGGGCCACGCACCCGAGGTCCCGGCTGCGAGCTTGCGAGCTGAGGGAGGGTGTGGGGAACGGGGGCGCCCAGCACCAACTGTTCGCCACCGAGCACGGCGCTGAACGCTGCATCGTGTGTCACTGATACCACGGCCGTGCCGGCGTCCAGCAGTTCAGTCAGCAGGGAGGCCAGCTCGGCCCAGGTGTTGGCGTCTTGACCAAAGGTTGGTTCGTCCAGGACCAGGACTTGTGGACTGGCCGCCAACACTGTGGCCACCGACAGCCGCCGCTTTTCACCGCCGGAGAGCGTGAATGGGTTGGCTTCGGCCAAATGATCCAGCCGCAATCGTCCCATCAACTCATCCACCGCGTCACCACCGCGCCCCAACAGTTTCGGCGCAAACAACAGTTCCGCACGGACACTGCCCGCCACAAATTGGTGCTCGGGTTCCTGAAAGACCGTGCCGATCCGGCTGATCAGCTGGCGCCCGCGCCATTTCAGTGGCGTGGCTCCGGCTCCGCGAGCCAACGCTGCCGTGGCCAGCAACTCCCCGCCCGCCGGCGCCAACAGGCCGGCCAGGGTTAGCGCCAGCGTCGATTTTCCCGCCCCGTTGGGGCCCGTCACGCTCAGCGCCTGCCCCGCCCTGACCCGCACGGAGGGCACCACAGCAACAGCTTGCACCGGGTGCCGGCGCCGCCCCTTGATGCGGGAGACGGCAAGGGCGTCCGCCTGAAGCAACAGTTCCGCCCCGGCGTCGGACGTCGTCAACGCCGCCCTGGGCCGGACAGCTGGCACATAGCCAGGCACCCAAATACCGGCAGCCGTCAGCAGGTCCCGGCTCTGCGCCAACACGGCAGCCGGCGGGCCATCAAATAACACTCCGCCGGGCTCGCCCAGCGCGGCCGGAGCCAGGACCACAATCCTGTCCACCACCTCCAGCCACACAGACACCCGGTGCTCCACCACCACCAAGGTGGCCCCCGTTTCATCCAGGCTGCGGCGCACAGCGTCACGCACCTCCACCACACCGGCCGGATCCAGATTGGCTGTGGGCTCATCCAACAACAACAAGCCGGGGCGCATGGCCAGCATGCCGGCCAACCCCAAACGCTGTTTTTGCCCGCCCGACAGCGCCGAACTGGGATGATCCAGCGGCAGTTTCAACCCCACGGACTCCAGCGAAGCTGTCACCCGGCGCCAGATCTCATCGCGCGGGACAGCCATGTTCTCGGCCCCAAAAGCAACGTCGTCACCAATGCGTGAGAGCACCACCTGGGCGTCGGGGTCCTGCTGCATGAGCCCCGCCCGGCCGCGTGATGCAGCCGCCGGGCGCCCATCAATGAGCAGCTCACCGACCTCATTGGCGTCCTCGTCGTCCCCCAGCACCCCGGCCAGGGCGTGCAGCAGTGTTGACTTGCCGGCCCCCGAAGGGCCCAGCAGCAAAACCCGCTCGCCGGGGGCAATCTCCAGCTCGAGATCATGCACGGCCCGGTTGTGCCGGCCCGAATGCCGCCAGCCCCACCCCCGGGCGCTGATTCGCGCCGGAGTAGTCCCCCGGTTCTGCGCGGCAGCCATGTTTACACCGCTCGTTCGCTTGCGGCGCCACGCGAGGGCAGATTGGCAAGGGCCCCCGTGCGTGCCAGCCCGCGCACGGCCAGCCAGGATACCAATCCGGCAATGATGGCGCCGGAGATCATGGCCAGGACCACGTAGACGAGCTTCCACTCCATGGCCCAGGCGAAATTCCAGACCAGGGAGTCGTTGATGCCCATGGCCAGGCCAGCCAGTGCCCCGGCCAGCAGGGCCACCGGCAGGGTGAACTTGCGGTAGCGGAACAGCGCGAAGCCCAGCTCAGCACCGAGGCCCTGAACCAGGCCAGAGAGCAACACCGTGAAGCCGAAGTGGGTGCCCAACAGGCCCTCCACACAGGCGGCAATCAGTTCACAGTAGAGCGCTGCGCCGGGTTTGCGGATGACCAATCCACCCAAGACGCCGGCGATCAACCAGCCGCCGCCGTACAGCGCACCAATGGGCGGGAAGGCGATCGTGAAAGCACTGATCAGTCCATAACCGGCGGACCACAGCCAGAAAATGACGCCGATGGCGACACCCAGAACTGACACCACCACAATGTCCACGACGCGCCACGTGGACTTGCGTGCTGCTGGGTTGCTTGGCGCCGCGTTTTCGCTCGCGATTGACTTGCTCATGGTTCCTCCTTCGCAGGAGGGGCGGCAGGCGGACCTTCCGCGCAGCCGAAGAGAACTCGACTCCCTTCGCCGGTACTAACCGGAGCAGGTTCGAGGGTCTGCGGCGAACCGCACTCTCAGCGCCGGTACCCATTGGCGGGTAGACGCTCCCCTGTCGTGTTTGAATTGCGACTTAAGTTTACCCCCGCCCCATGCCGGGCCCTAATAGCCACCGTGACGTGCCGTAATGCGCCCTGCAGGGCACCGCTCCAGCGCATTGGGGGCGTGAGCGACTAGGCTAAACGTGAGGTATTTGCCCGGCTTGGGTCAGTCCCACACACGCAAGGAGTCCTTCATGAACATCGTCTTCAAATTGCTCGGCACCGGGGTGAGCTTGGGTGCTGGTTTTGCGGCCAGCAAGCTGGTGGACACTGTTTGGGAGAAAAGTACTGGCAACAAGCCCCCCAAAGACGGCGCAGACTTGGAAAATAGCCTCCGCTCGGCCCTGACGTTCGCCCTGGTGTCCTCGGCAGTGGCGGCCATCATCCAGGTTTTGGCCGGGCGTACCACCAAAAAGGCGATCGCCCGTTTTAGCCACCACCCAGAAGAGGTCTAAATACTCTCCCGGCGCGCGCGCAGGAATCTGAACGGGCAGTTGTGGTTGATGTTTTTGTAAAACATCAACCACAACTGCCCGTTCGGCGAGGCGGAGGAGTTGGTGGGCCCCTCGGAGTTGGGGACTAGTCCTTACTGCCACCCTCAACGGCGGCGGCAACTACCTGATCCAGCTCGTCCACGCTGAGCCGGGCCGGCTGGCGGTGCTTGGTCCGGTAGCCTGCACGGCCCACCATGTGGGCAGAGACGGGAACTGTGAGCAACTGAAAGAGCCACGCCACAATCAAGATCGGCAGCAGCGACCACATCCGCAGCTGCAATCCCATGGCCGACAGCATGAGCAGCAAACCGAGCACCTGCGGCTTGGTGGCTGCGTGCATACGGCTCATCAGGTCGGGGAAGCGCAGCAGGCCAATGGCCGCAGCAAGACTCATCAGCGCCCCGCCGAGCAAGCAGATGGCCGTCGCCACATCAATGAGGGCGTTCATACGTCTTCCTTCCTGTGCGCCACGAAACGCGCCACAGTCACTGAGCCGATGAATCCAATGACTGTCAGGACCACCAGAAGCGCCAGATTGTCCGTGTGCTTGTTCATGGCCATTTCAGTGGCCAGGGACGCACCAAAAATGGCCAACAAAACATCCGCCGCAATGACACGGTCCAGCAGTGAGGGGCCGGCCGCAATGCGGTAGATGGTGCCCGCCGCCGCCAGCGAAAGTATTACCGCAACAATGATGACAACAACGCTCATCGCCGTCATTTCTCCTCCTGCGCTTTCGGCGGAGCAGAAGCCACGTGCGTCACCATGGGCGCCCCGCCGGCTTCTGCCGTCAGTGCAGCCAGTTCTTCCTTGGTGCCCATAACGCGTATCAACCCAGCCTCAATGTCTTGGATGCCTTGACGAACTTTTTCAACACCGGCGGGCGACTCCACATTCATGGCGTGGACGTAAAGTGTTGCCGTGCCTCGATCCACTTCAACCACCAGGGACCCCGGGATGAGTGAGAGCACGTGCCCCACAGCCGTCATGAGCAGATCTGAGGTGCTGCGCAAGGGCACGGCAATGACAGCGTTGCGAATCCGTGGCCCCCTGGACAGGGCCCAATACAAGACCTGGAAACTGGCGACCACAACTTCCTTGATGAACCACAGAACAAAAGTCACCGCACGGAGCACGTTGAACCGCCCACTGAGTTCAACCGGCGGCAGGTAAAACGCGCGCGAGACGCCCATGGCAATCAAGGCACCAAAGACCAGGTTCCCGGCGCTGAAGTCCTGCCACAGCGCACCCCACACCAGAACAAGCCAAACAAGCAACGGCAGTTTCTGCCAGGCAGTGCCGCTGCGCTTCAATTTCACGCCCTGGCTCATGGGTTCCCCGCCCCCTGTCCGAGAACGGCTTCAATATAGGCAGTCCGTTCCAGCATGCTGGTGGCCGCGTCCTGGCTTAAGTCAAAGAGCGGGCCGGCGAATACTGTCATGGCAATACCGAGCACCACCAGCCCCATGGTGGAATACACCATCATCCTTGGCAGGATCGGAACCTCATTCTCGCCGGAGAACCGCCCCTGCGTGGCATCCACGTGTTTGCTGGTGCGCAGGGCACGCATGCTCTGCTTGCCCGAGGCATCCGGCGCGGTGGCGAGCAGTACCGGGTCGGGATCTTCGGCGTCGGCCGTGCTACGCCAAAACACCCGGTTCCAGACGCGGGCTACGACCAACAGGGTCAGCAGGCTGGTCACGACACCGCCCACAACTACCGCGTAGGCGAGCGGCGAACCGTCAGCCACACCCGCCTGCACAAGCCCCAGCTTGCCCAGGAAGCCCGAGAATGGCGGGATGCCGGCCAGGTTCATGGCGGGGATAAAGTACAGCACGGCGAGAATAGGTGAGAGCTTGGCCAGCCCGCCCAAGCGCATGATCGAGGAGTTGCCGCCGCGCCGCTCCACCAGGCCTGTCACCATGAACAGGGACGTTTGGATGGTGATGTGGTGGATGACGTAGAAAATGGTGGCGGCCAGGCCAATCACCGAGGACAGTGCGACGCCGAAAATCATGTACCCGATATGGCTCACCAGGGTGAAGGAAAGCATACGTTTAATATCTGTCTGGGCTATGGCACCGAGAATTCCCACCAACATGGTCAGCAACGCCGCCACCAGTAGCACGCCGTTGAAATGGTCTGCGGGAAAGAGCAGCGTCTCGGTACGGATGATGGCGTAAACACCCACTTTTGTCAGCAGCCCGGCAAACACTGCCGTCACCGGCGCTGGTGCTGTGGGGTAGGAGTCCGGGAGCCAGAATGAGAGCGGGAAGACTGCCGCCTTGATCCCAAACGCCACCAGCAACAACACGTGCAGCAGGTGCTGAGTGCCCGGATCCAGTTCACCGAGTTTGATGGCCAGATCGGCCAGGTTGACTGTTCCGGTGGCGCCGTAAATCATGGCGATGGCTATCAGGAACAGCAGCGAGGACACCACGCTGACAACAACGTAGGTGATGCCGGCACGGATGCGCGGCCCGGTCCCGCCAAGAGTCATGAGCACATAACTGGCCGTCAGCAGGATCTCAAAGCCCACGTAGAGGTTGAACAGGTCACCGGCCAAAAACGCGTTGGAAACGCCTGCCACCAGGATCAAATAGGTGGGGTGGAAGACGGAAACGGGGCCACTTTCTTCACCGTCCGCGGCGCCCTGTCCGGTGGCATAGGCAAGAACCGCCAAGCTGACGGCGGAGGAAACCACCAGGAGCAGCGACGAGAATTGATCGGCCACCATGACAATGCCAAAGGGCGGCGCCCACCCACCGATTTCCACGGCGATGGGGCCCGAATGCCACACACTGGCCAGCACCCAAACCTCAAGGGCCAAGGTGAGCGTGAGGGTCCCGAGACTGACGCGGCGCTGGGCACGGGGATGCCGAATCAGCACAAACGCCCATGCGGCACCCAGGAAGGGTAGGACTACCGCAAGCGGCGCCAGACTGGCAACGTTCATACTTTCTCCTCCTTAGGTGACTCGGGGCTCGGCGATTCTAGATTCGGCGATTCTGGGTGTACATCCTTCTTGGCGCGTGCGGCGTTCCTGGCCTCCGTCACCCGTTTGGCCCGAATACCTGGAACTGTCTCACGCCTTCCCGGTGGCTGATCGTTCTCATGGAAGTCGGAGACCTCAATGGCAATCTCGGAGTCCTCTTCATCGTCGTACAGGTCCTGCATGGCGACCCGAATATCCTCACTGTCCACCTGGATGTGGTCGGCGCGGCTCAGCAGCCAGGAGCGGTAGATCAAGCTGAGCAGGAAAGCTGTCACGGCGAAGGAAATCACAATGGACGTCAGAATGAAGGCCTGCGGCAAGGGATCGTTATATGTGCTGGGCGGAAGGTCTTTGTTGAAGATTGGCGCCAACCCGGCATGGCCGCCGGTGGTTAGCAGGAGGATGTTGGTGGCGTTGGCCAGCAGCATCAAGCCGAGCAGGACTCGCGTCAGGCTCCGCTCCAGCAACAGGAAAAGTCCCACCGCGTACAGCACACCCATCACCAGCAGGAGGGTCAGATTGATACTCACTTGCCCACCTCCAACGGCTCGTCATCCTGGAAAAGCTCGATGCCGCCCATGCCGTCCTCCTCATGTTGGTCGATCTCCGAGCCCAAGCTGCGCAGGACATCGACCACCAGACCAACAACCACCAGGTAGACGCCTATGTCAAAGAGTGTGGAGGTCACGAACTTCACGTGGCCAAAGATGGGTAATTCGAAGGCAATAATGGCACTTTGGAATACTTCCCCGCCAAGGAGGAGTGGTGCGAGCCCGGTCAGTGCGGCGATGGTCAGGCCCAAGCCCAATAGGGTTCCGGCGGATATTCTCGTTGCCTCAGCCAGCTCAAAACGACCACCGGCCAGGTAGCGAATGGTGAGGGCCAGGCCAGCCACCAGCCCCCCGGCGAAACCACCTCCGGTGCCGTTGTGGCCGGCGAGCAGGAGGTAGATGGAAATGACGATAATGCTGTGAAAGACCAGCCTTGTCACCACTTCAATGATGATGGAGCGGCGCTCCGGGGCCAGGGTGCGCCCGGCCACCAGCCAAGGATTGCCCGCTGATGCGGCGAACCGTTTGGCCAGGTGTGCGGTTGACCCCAAGGATGCGGCTTGCTGCTTGCCAACACTGCCGGTGGCCACAGTCTCGGCGCGCGCAAGCCGCTGGCCGCGCCCCCGTACAAAGATCAGGCTGGCAACGCCCGTGGCCGCTATGGCCAGCACAGCAATCTCACCAAAGGTGTCCCAAGCCCGAATGTCCACAAGCGTCACGTTGACAACGTTGAGGCCGCCACCACCCTCATATGCCAAGATAGGCATATGCAGGCTGACGGGATCATGGATACGTGACCCCATGGCCACGATGGCAACCACCACCATGGTGGCGCCGAACGCTATGCCAAGGATCAGGCGCACGACGCGATGGCTACCGGCCGTGCGTTCCAAGAGACTTGCCGGCAGGGAGCGCAAGGCCAGCACGAAGGCGACAAGAATAATGGTTTCCACCAGCATCTGGGTCAGGGCAAGATCCGGCGCCCCTTGGAGGGCGAACAGCAACGCAATGCCGTAGCCGGTCACCGAGACCATCAGCACCGCCATGAACCGTTTGTTGGCCCGGGCCGCAGCAAACGCCCCAATCACGATCACCGCACCGGCAATCAATTGGAAGGGCGAACCGGGATCCACAAAGTACAGGTCATCGCTCCAGTGCTGATCCGTCAGGAAAAGCACTGCCAGGATCGAGGCGATGGAGGTGGAGAGTATGACTGCTAAGTAAAAGAACAACGAACCACGCTGGGTGTGGCCCGTGACCCAAATGGCCACCATGTCCAGCACAACAATTGACTGCCGGTAGCCGCGCTCAAAGTCAACCATGGCGGGGATCTTGCCCTGGAAGCCTTCGACCTTGTTGCGCAGCAGGAACAGTGCCGTACCGGCCGCCACCACCATGGCGCTCAGGCCCAGCGCCGGCGTCAATCCGTGCCACAGCAGCAGGTGCATGCCGTGGGGGTCATAGGCGGGGAATTGCTGGCTGTAGGGCTTAACCCAACCCTCCACCAGGTGCGGGACGAACCCGTAGGCGACGGTGAGCAAGCTCAGCAACGCAGGGGCCGCCAGGAAGGGCCAGCTGACGGGCCTAAACACCGACGCCATGCCCTTGGGCTTGACGGCAAAACCGCCCCACATGAACCTGGCGCTATAGGCGAACGTCAGTACGGAGCCAAGCACCAAGCCCACCAGAACACTCCAACCAATGCCAGGGCCGGCCGGGCCATAGTTTGCGGAAGCTATGAAGGCCTGGAAGATGCCCTCCTTGGCGATGAACCCCGCCAGGGGCGGCAGCCCGGCCATGGAGGCTGCGCCGATGAGCGCCACAACGCCCAGCGCTGGTGCGGATCTAAAGACACCGGACAATTCACGAATGTCTCGGGTGCCGCTTTGGTGGTCAATGATGCCCACCACCAAAAAGAGCGCCGCCTTAAACAAGCCGTGCGCCAGCACCATGGCCATACCTGCCATGGCGGCCTCCTGACCACCCAAACCAACCACCAGGGTCAGAAACCCCAGCTGGCTGACTGTGCCGTAAGCCAGAAGGAGCTTGAGATCGTACTGGCGCAGTGCACGCCAGCCACCCAGGAGCATGGTGCTCAGCCCCAGCACCACAATCATGAACTGCCAGTACTCGGTCTGGGAAAAACCCGGCGCCAGCCGCGCGATAAGGTAAATTCCGGCCTTCACCATGGCTGCGGCGTGCAGGTAGGCGCTCACGGGCGTAGGCGCGGCCATGGCGCCCGGCAACCAGAAGTGGACCGGCAGGAGTGCCGACTTCGTGACGGCACCCACCAGGATCAGGGCCACACCAATATCCATGACCACACGCGCAGTGCCGCCCGTTGCCAACAGCTCTGGTGCCTTGGCCAGCACGCCCGAGATGCTGTAGGTGCCCGCGCTTTCGCCCAGCATGATCAAGCCCACGAGCATGGCGAGACCGCCGAAGGTTGTTACTATCAGCGCCTGCAGTGCCGCTCGTCGGGCGGCAATACGGGTGCGGGCGTAGCCGATCAGGAGGTAGGAAAGAACAGTTGTCAGTTCCCAAAAAACAAACAAGAGAATGAGGTTATCGGCCGTCACCAGGCCAAACATGACGCCCGCGAAGGCCAGCAGCTGGGCACCAAAGCCGCCCAGACCGGCGTCGTCCGTCTTGAAGTACCTGGCGCAATAGGCCAGGACCAGCGCACCCACACCCAAAACCAGCAGCGACATCAGCCATGACAGCGCGTCCATGCGGAACGTGAGGTTCAGATCCAGGACCGGGATCCAGGGAATGTCCACGGTGGGGCCGGGCGCGGTGTCCGAATACACGTTTTGATACTGCGCCAGGAGCCACGCAAAGCTTGCCGCGGGGACGGCGGCAAGGACGTAAAAGGCTGCCCTGCCCCAGCGGGCGAACAAAACGGGCGCGACAATGGCCACAAGGAAATGCGCACAGAGGACAAACAACACTAAAGGCTCCGCATGTTTCGGGCTGGAAATGAGCGAATCACGGGGGTAACAGTCGGTTCCCGACCCCTCAACCCTATCAATATCGGCGTCCCGGCAACGCCGCCGCAGCAACGCGGCGACTCGTGGGAGGCCCTTGCGGAGCTTAATGTTCTCACCGCATATCCTCCCCGGACCACTGCGCCAGCTACCATGTGGCGTATGACGAACCCTCCCCCCGCTGCCGTGTTACCTCCCGCAGCGACCCCCAAGACCCCTGGTACCCCCTGGCAGGTAGTGGCATGGTCCATGTGGGACTGGGGCGCGGCGGCCTTTAACGCTGTCATGACCACCTTCATTTTCACCGCGCTCTATCTGACTGGCAACGACTTTGGCGGGGCAGATAAGGCCACAGCAACGCTTGCCTTTGCCTTGTCCATCTCCGGGCTTGCCATTGCCTTGCTGGCCCCGGTGGCAGGGCAACGCTCGGATCACAGCGGACAGCGCAAGCTCTGGCTGGGCATCAACACCCTCATTGTGGTGGTGCTGACGGGGGCGTGCTTCTTTGTTCAACCCCACGAGTCCTACCTGCTCATGGGCTGCATGCTCATCGCCGCCGGTCACGTGTTCTTTGAACTGGCCGGCGTGAACTACAACGCCATGTTGTTGCAGATCTCCACCAAGAAGACCATCGGCAAGATCAGCGGTTTTGGCTGGGCCGCCGGCTACCTGGGCGGCATCGTGGCCCTGCTGGTTGTCTACTACGGCCTGATCAAGCCGGAGGTGGGGCTGTTCGGTATCACCGCCGCGGACGGCATGACCTACCGCGCGGTGGCCGTGTTCTCGGCCCTGTGGATACTGGTTTTTTCCATCCCCGTGTTTCTGGCAATCCCCGAATCCAAGCCCGACCCGAAGATGCCGCGTGTGGGATTCTTCCAGTCGTACAAGGAGCTGTACAGGACTGTCAGGCTTTTGGGTAGGACCGCGCCGCATACCTTGTACTTTCTGATTTCCAGCGCCATCTTCCGGGACGGGTTGGCCGCCATCTTCACCTTCGGCGCAGTCCTGGCTGTGGGGTCCTTTGGTTTCGAGACCGGCGACGTACTGGTCTTTGCCATAGCCGGAAACGTGATTGCCGCCGTGGGCGCCCTGTCAGCCGGTTTCCTGGACGACAAATTTGGCCCCAAGGCGGTCATCGTCACGTCCCTGGTGGGCATGCTGATTTCCGGCACGGCCCTGCTGTTTCTTGACGGCAAGAACGCGTTCTGGGTCTTCGGCTTGATCCTGTGCTTGTTTGTGGGCCCGGCCCAGTCTTCGGCGCGAACCTTTATGGGGCGGCTGGCCCCCGAGGGGCAAGAAGGGGAAATGTTCGGACTCTATGCCACCACCGGGAGGGCTGTTTCCTTCTTGGCCCCGAATCTCTTCGGACTTGCCATTGTGATCTTCGGTGCCCAGCGTTGGGGCATCCTTGGCATCTTGGCGGTGCTGCTGCTGGGCCTGCTGCTGCTACTGCCCGTCAAGGCCCCGCCGCACGGCGCAGCTGCTTAGTACTGCCGCCGTCGGCTTTAAAGCCACGCGCGACGACTAGATCTTGGTGCGGTGGAAGTTCTGGAATGACCGCGACGCTGTGGGTCCGCGCTGACCCTGGTAGCGGTTTTGGTGCGGACCCGTGCCGTAGGGATTCTCGGCCGGGGAGGTCAGCTGGAAGAAGCACAACTGGCCGATCTTCATTCCGGGCCAGAGCTTGATGGGCAAGGTCGCCACGTTGGAGAGTTCCAAGGTGATGTGCCCGGAGAAACCTGGATCGATGAATCCGGCGGTGGAGTGCGTGAGCAGGCCCAGGCGGCCCAGCGAGGACTTCCCTTCGAGCCGTGCCGCGACGTCGTCGGGCAAGGTCACCGTTTCATAGGTGGAGCTCAACGCAAACTCGCCGGGGTGCAGGATGAACGGTTCGTTCGGATCCACTTCCACCATGCGGGTCAGATCCGGCTGTTCCTCGGCCGGGTCAATGTGGGCGTAGCGGTGATTGTCGAAGAGCCTAAAGAACCTGTCAATGCGCACATCGACACTTGATGGCTGCACCATGGAAGGCTCGTAGGGGTCCAAGACAATACGCTTGGCGGCAATTTCGGCACGTATGTCGCGGTCAGAGATCAGCACCCTCTAAAAATAGCGCATTTTTCGCCCTCACCCATCAGCCGGTGGACCGGCACGCACTTCCCCCGAGGGCCAGCGCGGGACTATTTTTGCCCTTGTACTTGTTATAACTTGGGGTATTCACACAACGGCACAGCTAAGGTAAGACCATGAATATTGAAGAGACACCTCTTCCAGGAATTGGTGTTCGCAGGGAGTTGCGGCTCTCTTCCGGGCGGCGGGTGGGCGTTGTGACCCACCGCGACGGCCAAACGGAGCTGATCCTCTCCCGGGTGGATGATCCCGACGCTTGCGCAGCGTCCATCCCGCTCAGCGCCGAGGAAGCGGCAGGGCTCGGTTCCCTGCTGGGATCCGCCCAGCTCATTGCTCAGCTCAGCGCCGAGCAGGAGAACCTTTCGGGTGTGACAACCCACCAGATTTTGATTCGCAAGGGCTCCGCCTATGCCGGGCGTCCGCTGGGAGACACAGCGATGCGCACCAAAACAGGTGCCTCCATTGTGGCGTTGTTGCGCGGCGGCGAGGTGCTTGGTTCCCCGCGACCGGATGAGATCCTGCGCGTGGATGACATGGTTGTCATTGTTGGCACCGATCAAGGACTGGCGGAGGCTGCACACATTTTGCAGTCCCGATTGTAGTTCTACATGAACCCGACGGCCCTCTCACTGATCCAGCTCGGCGTAGTCTTTTTCGGGCTCGGTTTTTTGGGTCGCCTTGCCGGGCGTATTGGCATGTCACCGGTACCGCTGTACCTGCTGGGCGGTTTGGCCTTTGGTGAGGGCGGTCTCATCACCTTTGATGGGATCGAAGAATTTGCGCACATTGGCAGCGAAATTGGCGTGATCCTGCTGCTACTGATGCTCGGACTGGAATATACGGCCAAGGAGCTTGTCACGGGGCTCAAACAGTCCTGGATGGCAGGGCTTTTGGACCTGGTGTTGAACATGCTGCCGGGTATTGCCGTGGCGTTGATGCTGGGCTGGGGGCCCGTGGGTGCACTCGTCATGGCGGGCATCACCTACAGCTCCTCCTCGGGCATCATTGCCAAAGTTTTGGCCGATCTGGGCCGCCTGGGCAACCGCGAGACACCTGTCATTCTCTCCATCTTGGTCATTGAAGATCTCGCCATGGCCGCATACCTGCCGATCTTGACAGCAGTTCTGGCCGGGGTGTCCTTTGCCGGCGGGTTGAGCGCCCTGGCGATTTCCTTGGCGGTCATCACGCTGGTGCTGGTGGGTGCCTTGCGCTACGGGCATCTGATGTCAAACGTTTTGGACAGCCCCGACAGGGAATCCTTCCTGCTCAAGCTCCTCGGGGCCGCGTTGCTGGTGGCTGGCCTGGCCTCAGCATTGCAAGTCTCCGCCGCGGTGGGTGCATTCCTGTTGGGGATTGCCATTTCAGGGGGCACGGCGGAGAACGCCACTCGCGTCCTTGAACCCCTGCGCGACCTCTTTGCGGCCATGTTCTTTGTGCTCTTTGGCCTCAACACCGACCCCCGCACCATCCCGCCGGTGCTGGGGGTTGCGCTGCTACTGGCCCTGGTGACCACCTTCACCAAGCTGGCAACAGGCTGGTGGGCTGCCGGGAAACAGGGAATTGGGGTGCCCGGCCGCGCCCGGACCGGCGCCGCCTTGATTGCGCGCGGCGAATTTTCCATCGTCATCGCCGGGCTGGCCGTCGCTTCGGGGGTGGTGCCGGTGGAGTTGGCGGCACTTGCCACCACCTATGTGCTCATCATGGCTGTCAGTGGCCCCGTCGCCGCCAGATATGTGGAAGCAGTTGTGGCACTGTTCCAAGGCAAAAAACCGGATCCGGTGTTCTGATCGAGCACCGCACCCTCACGACGGGAGACCCGGCCAGATAGTGTGCCCAGTCACACAGGTGGTGCGCCGTCGTATGATAAATACACCCGCGGGCCCGTTGCCCCACCGGCACTAATTCAAGGAGACCACCATGGCTTTTGGCAGACGCAACCGCCGCTCCCTTTTGGGGACAGCCGCACGCACAGCCGTTATTGCCGGAACCGCCACGGCTGCCAGCAATGCTGTCAACGCCAAGGCCGCCGGACAGCAGGCTGCGCAGCAGCAAGCAGCCGAGCAGGCCGCCATGGCGCAGCAGGCAGTGCAGCAGGGACCGCGGCAAGCGGCGCCCGTGCCCCCGGCAGCGGCCGATGATTTGTTAAGCAAACTCGAACGCCTGGCGGCCCTGCACGCGGCGGGCGCCCTCACGGACGCCGAATTTGCGGCAGTAAAAGCATCCATCATCAGCTAGCTGCCACTGCGCACACCGGCCCGGCGCGGCTGTTCTTCAAAAAAACCGGGCCGGCTGGTGCGTGTCAATGGTCCAAAGCACCCTTGCGCACGGGCTAGAATCAATAGCGGAACATGGCGGCCTGAGGCTGCGGATGTGCCAATGCGGGCGTAGCTCAATGGTAGAGCGCTAGCTTCCCAAGCTCGATACGCGGGTTCGATTCCCGTCGCCCGCTCAGAAGTGACCATGCTGTCCTCAACTCGTCGTTGGGGGCAGCATTTTTTCGTCTTTTTCGCGCTTTGAGCCCGCAGGCCAAATGTGGCGCAAGTCATTGCGTGTAGGGTCAGAGAAGAGGACCCAGAAGGGCTCCTGCGTAAAGGAGCACATCATGTCCGAAGATTCTCAGAGCAGTAATGCCCTCCCCTCAACGCTGCGACTGGGCGTTTTGGGAGCGTCACGAAAACCCAACGAACGCCGGACCCCCATCCATCCGGAGCATTTCTCCCGCATAGAGGAGAGCATCCGCGCGCGCATGGTCGTCGAAGTTGGGTACGGAATACCTTTTGGCGTGCCAGACGCCACCCTGGCCGCCTTGGTGGGGGCTGTTGCGCCCCGCGCGCAGGTCATCGCGGAGTCGGACGTTGTCCTGCTGCCCAAGCCCCAAGCCGAGGATCTGGCAGATTTGAAGGACGGCCAAATCCTGTGGGGCTGGCCGCACTGTGTTCAGGACAGGGCCATCACCCAGCTGGCCATTGACAAGAAGTTGACGTTGATTGCCTTCGAGGCCATGAATCATTGGGCGTCCGACGGCGGCTTTGGCCTGCATGTCTTCCACAAGAACAACGAACTGGCCGGGTACGCATCAGTGTTGCACTCGCTGACCTTGACGGGTTCCACCGGTGACTACGGACGCCGACTCAAGGCAGTTGTCATTGGTTTCGGTGCCACAGCACGCGGCGCCGTGACGGCCTTGAAGGCCCTGGGCATCCATGACGTGCAGGTCCTGACCAGCCGCAACGTGGCAGCCGTGGCCGCGCCCATCCATTCGGCGGAAATGGTGCAGTTTGATTTCGCCCCCGAAGCTCCGTACAAGGGTTTTGTCATGCTCGAGGACGGCGACGTAGCCCTGAGCGAGTTCCTGGCCGAGGCGGACGTAGTCGTCAATTGCACCCTGCAAGATCCCAACGCCCCGATGACCTACCTGGCCGAGGCCGATCTGGACGCGTTCCGGCCGGGCAGTTTGATTGTTGACGTTTCCTGCGACGAAGGCATGGGTTTTAGCTGGGCCCGCAGCACAACGTTCACGAACCCCATGTTTACCGTGGGCAAGAACATCAACTACTACGCCGTGGACCACAGCCCCAGCTACTTGTGGAACTCGGCCAGCTGGGAAATCAGTGAGGCCCTGATGCCCTTTATCGAGCCCGTTTTGGCCGGCCCGAGTGAATGGCAGAACCATGACACCATTGCCCGCGCCATTGAAATTGCCGACGGCGTCATCCTCAACCCGGCGATCCTCGAGTTCCAGCGGAGGCAGCCGAACTACCCTCACCTGCCACTGACCGGGGCGTAGTTCCGGCGTCAGTTCCCGGATTTCAGCCGGCGCGCGCCGCTCCCACGCCTTTACGGCCGTGCGGTGCGCGTCACCTGAGCTGGCGCACCAGCGGGCATTCAAAGGGGTCAGCAGCGCTGAGCCCCACCCGGTTCAAGTAGTGCACCACGATACTGTATGACTGGAACAAGCCGGTTTCGGTAAAGGGAATGTTGTTGCGCCGGCAGACGTCCGCCACCAAGGCGTTGGCGCGGCGCAATTCCGGCCTGGCCATGTCCGGGAACAGGTGATGCTCCACCTGGTGGTTCAGCCCGCCCATGAGCGTGTCCATGAGGAAGCCGCCGCGGATGTTGCGGCTGGTCACCACCTGCCGGGTCAAAAAGTCCACCCGGCTGCCCGCCGCCAAAACGGGCATGCCCTTGTGGTTCGGCGCAAAAGACGCACCCATGTAGAAGCCAAACACCCCCATCTGTACGCCCACAAAGGCCAAAGCCAGGCCCCACGGAAGCATCAGGAACACGACGGCCAGATAAAGCCCAAAACGGAGGACCAGCAGCCCGATCTCCACGTACCTGTACCGTACCCCGCGCCGACCAAACAAGGTCTTGGCCGAGTCCAGGACCAAGCTGAAACCCAGAAACAAGATCAGCGGGAACAGCAAATAGCCCTGATGGCGGGTGACAACGGCAGCGAACCCGCGCTTGGTGGCGGCACCTTCCTCGTAGAACGCCACCACTCCCGTCTCAATGTCCGGATCCTTACCCACCACGTTGGGGTTCTGGTGGTGTGCCGTGTGCTTCTTGACCCACATGGCGTAGCTCATGCCCACCAGCAGCGGCCCCAGGATCCGGGCCGACCAGTCATTGGCCCAGCCCGAGGCGAACACTTGATGATGGGCTGCCTCATGGGCCAGGAAAGCAAACTGCGTGAACAAGACGCCCAACAACGCAGCTATCACGAGTTGGAACCAGTTGTTCCCCAACAACACGAACCCGGTGCCGGCCGCGGCAAGTATCAGCAGTAGGACAGCGAATAGCAGCATATAAAACGTGCGACGGCGGCGCATGAGTCCTGCGGCACGGACAGTTTTCAGCAGCACCGCATAGGACTGGACGATGGGGTTGGTGCGTGCCGGATGCCGTGGCGGCGATCCGGGGAGAACTGTGGGGCCATTGGGGGTTTGCATGATGTCACCGGCTGGTCAGGGTCGACCGTCAAAGCCGGCAAAGGAAACCGAAAAGAACATTCGTACGTTAATTTTAGTCCCGTTTGCGCCAGAAAGCTCCGTCACCGTCGAAAGTTAGCCGACTTTGGGCACAATAAATAGCGGGCGCCGTGCACTGCGCAAGTCCAGCTTCAGGGTCAGCTGCCCGCGTTTGGCCAGGATCAGCCCAAACACCACGGCAGCCAGGGCCGGCATGCCACCAGCTACGAGCGTGGCCCCGTGCACCCCCCAATGCTCGGCCAGCCAGCCCATGAGCGGACCCCCCAGGGCTTGCCCACCAATGAGCACCATGATGTACAAGCTCATGACGCGCCCGCGAATCGACACATTCGTGGACATTTGAACCAACTGGTTGGCGCTGGTCAAAAACAGCAGCGAGGCAAACCCGGCCACCACCATGACGGCCCCCAAGGTTGCCATAGTGGGCGCAAACGAGGCCAGCATCAACACCACACCATAGGAACCGGCGGCTGCCATGACACCGCGCAGGCGCAGGGTGGCAAAGCGGGTCGAGGCAAGCGCACCACCGAGGGCGCCCAGCGCAACCAAGGTGTTGAGCAGGCCGTAGCCGCCGGCGCCGACGTCGAACACTGTATTGGCGTAGGCGGCCATCAGCACGGCCAGACTCAAACCAAACACTGCAAACACGGCCGCCATGGCGGCGGGCCAAAAAATGGTGGGCTTGCGCAGGAGGTACCGAACACCCTCCATGAGCTGGCCCTTGGCGCGTTTCACCGGCGGCATTTTCACCAGTTCGTCCTTGCGGATCAGGAGCAGCGAGATCACCGTGACGGTGCACGCCACAGCATTGACGGCAAAGGCCCACCCTCCGCCCACGGCCATGATGAGGACCCCGCTGACGGCCGGGCCAATCATGCCGCCCATCTGGAAAATGGACGAGTTCAAGCTGATGGCATTGCGAAGTTGGCGTGGACCCACCAGTTCGTTGACGAAGACTTGGCGTGCGGGCTGGTCGGCCACCACCACCAATCCCAGGGCAAGAGCTATGACGTAGACATGCCACACCTCAAGGCGTCCCGTCAGTGCCAGCACAGCCATGAGCGTGGCCAACAGCCCGGCTGCGCCCTGGCAGACGATCAGGATCAGGTGCTTGGAATACCTGTCCGCCAGGATCCCGCCAAGCGGCATGAGCAAAAGGGAGGGGATGAATTGCATAAAGACAGTAATTCCCACAGCTGTCACCGAACCCGAGAGCTCCAGCACCAGCCAATCTTGGGCCACGCGCTGCATCCACACGGCAATGACTGCCAGGAGGTTGGTGGAGGCGAAGATGCGGTAGTTGCGGATCTTTAGCGAGGAAAAAGTTTGACTCCACGGCGGGCGGGTCGTCACTAGGTTGAGGGGGGCGGTCAGGGCAGCATTCGGAGGTGCTGATGGGGGCGTCAACGCTTATGTCCTGAGACTAGAAGGGGGATTGGGCTTGTCCCTATTAATCCTAGGTCTCAACTTATTATGTCGAAAGTATATGATGGCTATAAATACTATTGAGCTTCGTAATAGCTTGCAGGAGCTGCCACGTGTCTGATGCCCCCACTTTTGACCCCATTCAGCTCAGGAGCTTCGTGGCCTTGGCTGAAACACACAATTTCACCCGGGCCGCCGAGCGCCTGGGCATCAGCCAGCCCACTGTGAGCCAACATGTGCGCAAGTTGGAGCTGGCGGCTGGGCGGGTGCTGGTCACCCGCGATACCCGCGAGGTGCGTCTGACGGACAACGGTGACGCCATGGCCGGCTTTGCCCGCACCATCTTGGCGGCCAATGATGTTGCCACGCGCTACTTCTCCGGCGCCGCCATGCGCGGAAGGCTGCGTTTTGGCATGGCCGACGACCTTGCCATCACGGGCCTGCCCCGCATATTGCGCGAGTTCCGCCAACTGTATCCGCACATCAATTTGGAGCTCACGGTGAGCCAGAGCGATCAGCTGCACCGCAGATTGAAGGCTGGCGCCCTGGATTTGGTGTTTGTGAAGTGGGTATCCGGCACCCAGGAGGGTGAGGTGGTCAAGCAGGACACGTTCGCCTGGGTGGGCCTGGAACAAACAGTGTTGGAGCCGGGCGCACCGGTGCCGGTCATTGTGTATCCGGCGCCGAGCCTGAGCCGAAAACTGGCCCTCGACGCCCTGGAAAAGGCAGGCCGCACCTGGCAGGTCAGCTGCACTACCAAACAGATCAGCGGCGTCCTCGCAGCGCTACGTGCCGGGATCGGCGTTGCTGTCATGCCGACGTCGTTGGTCCCGGAAGATCTCAAGATCATCACCAAACGCTTCGACCTGCCTCCCGTAGGGGATGTGGATTTCACCTTGATCCGCAATCCGGTGGCCAATAAGGATGTGGTGGAGGCCCTGACCAAAGCCATCATGGGCCGCAAGCTCACACCTGTGGGGCGCCGCTAACTGTACCCGGCCCACCGCAGGCACCTCACGGAGTTCCGGTTATTAAACTCACAGCGAATCTGGACCCAACAGCTGTAGACTTGTGCCGTTATGATGCGAACCATGTTTAAGTCCAAGATTCACCGCGCCACAGTCACCCATGCCGATCTGCACTACGTGGGCTCGGTGACAGTTGATGCGGATCTTCTCGACGCCGCTGACATTCTGCCCGGCGAGATGGTCTCCATTGTGGACATCACCAACGGCGCCCGGCTGGAAACTTACACCATTGCAGGTGTTCGCGGCTCCGGCGTCATTGGCATCAACGGCGCCGCAGCCCATCTGGTGGGCGTTGGCGACCTTGTCATTTTGATGACGTACGCCAACATGTCAACGGCCGAGGCACGGGACTTCCTGCCTTCCGTGGTGCACGTCGACGCGGACAATAAGATTGTGCACCTTGGCTCGGATCCGGCCGAGGCCGTCACCGACGGACTGCTGCGACCCGCCATGGCCCAAGCCTGAGATAGCGCTCTCTCCCCTGTGTGCGCTTATGCGGTGCACACGGTAAACAGTCTCCGCCCAGAGACGCCGTGCTAGCGGTCATCGAAGCCTCCTCGGTGGGCTCGTGTTTTGGTCGCAGCGCTGCGTGCCGTGATCACCGGTGAACGCCACCGGCAACATTTGCCGCAGATACTGCCCACCGAATGTGAGCCACGGTACGCTTTCGCTATGGCTACCAAGACCTCAACAAATTTGATCGCCGAGCTTCAAGCCGGCTACACGTTTACCGGTTCTTCCATTGCACTCGGTGCCGCCATGGTGGACGGTGAGATCCGCCCCGAGGCGCAGGTCAGTTTGCCGCTGGCCATGATGAACAGGCACGGGTTGGTGGCCGGCGCCACGGGAACCGGCAAAACAGTCACCTTGCACATGATCGCCGAGCAACTCTCCACAGCAGGTGTGCCGGTGTTCATGGCGGACATCAAGGGCGATCTCACGGGACTCGCCACCGCCGCCCAAGGCAGCGATAAGCTGACCGCCCGCACCCAGGCGCTGGGCCAGCAATGGGAAGCTAAGGCCTTCCCGGTGGAGTTTTTGGCGTTGGGCGGCAACGGCAACGGCGTTCCGGTGCGCGCCACCATCACCTCCTTCGGCCCCATCTTGTTGGCCCGCGTGCTGGACCTCAACGAAACGCAAGAATCCAGCCTGCAATTGGTGTTCCACTACGCAGACACCCGGGGCCTGGAACTCTATGACCTCAAGGACCTGCGCGCGGTCATCCAATTCCTGAGCTCCGCCGACGGCAAGGAGGACCTGGCCGAACTCGGCGGGCTGTCCAAGGCCACGGCCGGCGTCATTCTGCGTAACCTGATCACCCTGGACGCCCAGGGCATGGGCGAATTTTTTGGCATGCCCGAGTTCGACACGGCCGAGTTGCTCCGCACAACCCCCGACGGCCGCGGCGTCATCACCTGCCTGGAACTGCCCAGCATCCAGGACAAGCCGCTGCTGTTCTCCACCTTCTTGATGTGGCTGTTGGCTGATTTGTTCCGGGATTTGCCCGAAGTGGGCGATCTGGACAAACCCAAGCTGGTGTTCTTCTTCGATGAGGCCCACCTGCTGTTCAATGGCGCCAGCAAGGCGTTCCTGACCGCCATCACCCAGACGGTGCGCCTGATTCGTTCCAAGGGCGTGGGCATCTTCTTTGTCACCCAGACACCCAAGGACGTTCCGGCCGACGTGCTGGCCCAGCTGGCCAACCGCATCCAGCACGCCCTGCGCGCCTTCACCCCCGAGGACGCCAAAGCCCTCAAGGCCACCGTCTCCACGTTCCCCATCAACAGCTACGACCTTGAGGAAGTGCTGACCAACGCCGGCATTGGTGAGGCTGTTGTCACAGTCATGGACGAAAACGGTGCACCCACCCCGGTGGCGTTGACCCGCCTGCGCGCGCCCGGATCCCTCATGGGCCCCAGCGAGGAGGACACCATCAAGGCTGTCATTGCGGCCTCGGCGTTGCTTCCCACCTATGGAACAGCCCACGACCCTGTCTCCGCTTTTGAGAAGTTGCAGACCCCCGCAGCTCCCCCGCCCAGTACTGGCCCGGCCGTGGGGGCTCCGCCGCTGCCGCCCGTACCGCTTCCCGCCCTTACCGACGACGGCGGAATCGCCTCAGATGTGATGGGCGCCCTGGGTGGGGCATTCAGCGGCGGCTTCAAGAGCATGGTCCGCTCCATGGGCACCTCCCTGGGCCGCAACCTCATGCGCGACATCTTTGGCACGGCGCCCAGAAAACGCCGCCGCTGATCGGCACCGGTTCCACCCCGATTCCGGTCTACACACCCGTTGCCGGTACAGTTGACCGCGTGAAGGACGGGACAACGCTCATTAAGATTGCAGCAGCATGGCTGCTGCTACTCATGCTTGCCATCGCGGCGTCCATCGTGACCATCTCGATTGTCAACAACCGCGAGTTTGGTCCGGAGAAGACGGTTGCCAACTATTTGGCTGCCCTCAAGGATGGCGACGGTGCCAAGGCGCTGGGGCTGTTGCACGCTAAGGTTCCCAGCGCGGACGCTTCCGCACTGGATGGCGAGGCGCTGGCAAATTCTCAAGCCGCCCTGAAGAACGTCAGTATTGGCGAGGCAGTTTCTGCCCCTGACAACCACAAAACCGTAACGTTGAACTACACCCTAGGCAACGCCCCGTTCAAGACCGACTTCACACTCACCCAGGGCCCCAAACACTGGCTGTTTTTTGATAGCTGGACCATGGCCCCCACCACCTTGCCCACCATCGATGCCTCGGTGGTCAATGCCAACCAGGCAAGCATCAACGGCGCGGCGGCCAACATGCCCGAGGGCAAGAATTCCTTTGCCGTGTTTTATCCGGGCAGCTACGAACTGGAGTACAAGTCCGAGCTCTTCGCCGCTGCGCCAGTGACGCGTGCGGTGAGCGGCGCCGATCAGTCGATTCCCGCCGTCGGACTCTCCACAGGTCCCACCAGCGATCTGCTGGCCCAAGTGGACGGCACCATCCATAAATACTTGGACACCTGCGCAAAACAAGCCGTCCTCATGCCCACGGGCTGCCCCATGAACGCGGCAACCAATAACCGGGTCGTTTCGGCCGTGAAATGGTCCGTTCTGGAGTACCCGGCCATCACCATTTCCCCGTACGGCGGCCAATGGGTCATGGCCCCGCTGAGCGTGAAAGCCCAGGTGGCCTACACGGAGCAGGACTTGTTTAGCGGCCTGGTCGCCCCGGCGAAGAGCGCTGATGACTTTACCTTCACAGCCAAGCTCTCCATCACCGGGACAACAGTTGTGGTCACCCCGCAGCTGGGCGAGTAACGCTCCCAGCGTTTAGGGCTCCCAGCGTCTAGAGCCCGCGCAGATCCAACGCCAGCTCGGACGTGCCGTCGGCACTCATCAGCACGGGGATGCCCCAGTCCTGCTGGTACAGGTGGCAGGCGGCGTGGTCGGGAATCTCACCGTTCGCGTCCTCGGGACCGTCGCACGCTGCGGCGCGGGCAGTAAAGTGCAAAATTCCCTCGGGCACATTGGCTGACAGCACCAGCGTCCGCGCCAGACCCACGGTGGTTCCCTCGCCACTGATCAGAAGCTCCGGCGGCGTGGCGGAAACCTTCAACTGCGTGGGGTCGCCCCAGCGGTCATCGAGCTTTTGCCCGGTCGGTGCGGAGAAACGGATGGTCAGCGCCAGCTCGCCGGGCGCCACGGGCGTCTTGGGGCGGTGCGTCTGGACTGCCCCTTCGTCCACCTGGAGCGCGTTCTTGGGCAGCGGCAGGCGGATGAGCTGATGCTTGTTGGCCTCCACCACAATAAGCAGCGGCACCTCACCGCTCTCATCGAGCAGCACGTCACTGGGCTCGGCAAGGCCGCGGGCCAGCGTACTGACAGTCTTCGTGGCGGGGTCGTAGCGGCGCACGGCACCGTTGTACGTATCGGCGATGGCCACCGAACCGTCGGGCAGCACTGCAACACCCAGAGGGTGCTGCAGGCGGGCTTGGCCGGCGTCACCGTCGCGGAAGCCAAAGTCGAACAGGCCCTCACCAATGGCTGTTTCAACGGTGACCGCGCCATCATCGGCGAACGTCAGCACGCGCAGCGCCGACGTCTCGGAGTCGGCCACCCAGATGTTGCCCTGGGCATCCTCGGTGAGGCCCGAGGACTGGGCAAACCAGGCCTGCTCCCCGGGACCGTCCAACAAGCCCTCCAAACCGTTGCCGGCAATAATTCTGACGGCGCCCGTGGAGGGGTCAAAGTCGAAGATCTGGTGGGTGCCAGCCATGGCCACAACCACTGTTTTCAGCGTCGTTGAATACGCCACGTCCCAGGGCGAGGACAGGGCAACCTCAAGCGGCGCGGTGCCGAGATCTGCCGCGGAGGTGCTGGCGCCGTCGTGGTCCACGCGGGCCGGGCCAGCCTCCAGGAGCCGCTGCACGCCGTTACCGGCAACTGTGTGGACCTCGCCGGTGGCCAGCGTAATCCCGCGCAGGCGGTGGTTCACCGTGTCAGCCACGACGACGTCGTACCCGGCTGCCGTTGCCAGCTCGGCCGGGAGCAGGGCAAGGCCCTGAGGTTCGTTGAACTGTGCGTCGGCGGCAGTTCCGTCACGGAAACCCTTGGTGCCCGTGCCGATGGTGCGGATCACCGTGCTGAGATCGGCGGCCATTTCCACCAGGCGGTGGTGGCCGGTGTCCGAGACCAGGAAGGTGCCCCCGCTGAGGGGCAGCACCTTTCCGGGGAAGCGCAGATCGCGGGAAACTGCTTCGGGGGCAACGTAAGGACCGTCGCCGCGGTGCAGCGTGCCCTTGGCTTCATGCTCGGCAATCAGTTCCGGGATGAAGGATTCAAGACCGGCAGCATGGCCCTCACCGGAGAGGTGCGCCACAATGTAGCCCTCTGGGTCCACCACAACAAGTGTGGGCCAGGCCCGGGCCGAATAAGCCTGCCAGGTGCTCAGCTCCGGATCGTCCAACACCGGGTGGTGGATGTCGTAGCGTTCCACGGCCGCCGCCAGGGCCACGGGATCTGCTTCATGCTCAAACTTGGGTGAATGCACACCAACAGTGACCAGGACGTCCTTGTACTTCTCTTCCAAGGGGCGCAGCTCGTCAAGCACGTGCAGGCAGTTGATGCAGCAGAACGTCCAGAAATCAAGGACGACGATCTTGCCGCGCAACTTTTCCAAGTTTAGTTCGGCGCCGCCGGTGTTCAACCAGCCGCGGCCCTCCAGTTCGGATGCCCGTACCCGGACCGTGCTGGTTTTCGTTGCGGAATCCACTAGTGTGTTTCTCCTTGCGTACCGGCCGGGTTTTCCGACTCACTCGTTGTCACTGCGTTGGGGTTGGTGCCCTTGCGAACAGTCTGCGGCCGCTTAGTTCCGTGGCTGGAGGCAGCCATGGCGTCATCGCGGGCCGCCAATTGCGCAAACATGTCATTGTAAGCGCCCAGTTCGGCGTCCTTATTCCTGTCGGCTGCCCTGTCCTTGCGTTTTGTTTCCCGCGCGTCGGAGCGTGACCACATATACGCCACACCCATCGCTATGGCCAGGGTGGGGATTTCTCCCACCCCCCAGGCGATACCGCCGGCTGTTTGCTGGTCGGTGAGCGCATCATCACCCCAGGGCCGGCCCATGTTGCCAAAGTACTCCCCCGAGAGCAGCGAGGTGGCCATCATCAAGGACACACCGAAGAAGGCGTGGAAGGCCATGGTGGCCAGCAGCAGCAAGAGCCTAAACGGGTAGGGGGCCCGGGTGGGCAGCGGGTCCGCACCAATCATGCTTTGGACAAAGATGTAGCCGGTTAGTGTGAAGTGCACAATCATGAGCTCATGGCCCACGTGGTAGCGCATGGCCAGGTTGAACGCCGGCGAGTAATAGAACAGAACCAAACTGCCGGAGAAATTCGCCGCCGCAAACAGCGGGTGGGTGACAACCTTGGAGAACTTCGAATGCACCAGCACCAGAATCCATTCACGGATCCCGCGGGAGCCGTCCCGACGCGGTGTCAGGGCCTGCAACGCCAAGGAGATCGGTGATCCCAGGGCCAGGAACAGCGGGGCGATGACCATCAATGCCATGTGCTCCACCATGTGCGCACTGAACAGCACAGCCCCGTACACGGCAGGGCCCCCGGAGGTGATGTACACAAGCGCCAACAAACCCACAAACCAGGAGACACTGCGCAGCACAGACCATTTGTCGCCGCGACGGCGCAATTTCACCAGGCCCGCCAGATAGGCGGCACCAGCCAAAACAGCGAACGCCACCCACAGCCAGTCCATCCGCCATTCGGTGAACCAGCGGACAAACTCCAGCTCCGGCGGCAGCGGGTAGCCGGTGAGAATCTGGGCGGGGGTGAGCGTTTCCTGTGACAATTCACGCGACTGCGGCGGGGCCGAACGGCTCAAACCAACGGCGATTCCGCTGACGACGCCCATGATCAAGAGTTCCCCGAAGATCAACTGCCACAACAAGCGCCGGGTGCTGGCCGCCGTCGTACTCTTCTCACCACCACGCAGACGCGGGATGATCCAGGCGCGGTGCATATAGCCGATCACGCCCAAAACAATGGTGGCGGCGGATTTGGCGAGCAGCAGTTGGCCGTAGGAGGAGTAGAAAAGGTCGTGCCAGTTGGTAATGCGGATGGAGGCGTTAATAACGCCCGAGCCGGCCACAGCCACGAAGGCGAAAATGGCCAGGGCCGAGAAGCGTTGCAGTGTTTGGGCGGTGATTTTGCCCAGGACCCCCGAAATCACCACCAGCACAATGATCCCGCCAACCCACAGTGAGGCGCCGGTGATGTGCAGGAACAACGAATTCACGGCACCCTTGTGATCGGCGCTGGAGGCCGAGTGGCCAATCAGGGCCTGTGGCACGAACGCGACCAGCGCAAGGACCAGCGGCACGGCCAGGGCGCTGATACTGCGCACACCAATGACAAGCGTGGTGACCACCGCGGCAAGTATGGTGATCGTGAGCCAGGCCTGGCCCACGGGGAGTTCGGTCATGAAGAACACCAGCATTTTGCTGTATTCCTCCGTGCCAGCCAACGCCAGGCCGGAAATGCTGGAGTACGTCAGGACCAGAACGGCTATCGCGGACACTGTCCACACCCCGCCGGCCGCCATGGCCAGCGTCATGGCCCGGGTGAATGCCGGGTGCTCGGGGGCCTGCGCGCGCTTGGCTGCGTCAGCTTTTTGCTGGCCGGAGTGCGGGCGGTGTGACTTGTGGTCCTTGGGCAGGATCACCACGGCGAACAGCAGGGCGCCAATGACCGTGGAGAGCGCCAAGTTGTGAATGGTGGTGACAAGGGGCAGGCCCCACCGGGTAAACGCGCCGGGGTCGGCCAGTTGTTGCACGGCTGCGGCCCCTGTCCACAGCAATGACCCCACCACGCCGGCCATGGCAGCGACCAGCGCCAACCACCACCAGCGGCTGCGTACTCCGTTGGCAAAAGTACCCTCCGGCGGCGGGGGCAGGGGGCGGGCGGCGGTGACTGGGGAAGAATCTACGGGTGGCACGCTTCCATTGTCCAGCACCTAGGGAACATCCGGCGAATCAGGGAGCTTTCAGGAAAGGACCGGCCCGGGTTCCGGGGGCTCTTATGGACCGCCGAGGTCGTTGTGGACATTCGCCGCCGGTGCACCATGGGCGAATGTCCACAACGGCCCCCAGAGCCTTAAATGCGTGAAGGCGGCCAACAAATGCTGGCCGCCTTCACGTGGTGCGTCGAAGAAACTACTTCTTGACAGCTGCCTTCAGCTTGGAACCAGCGGAAAGCTTCACGCTGTGGCCTGCTGCGATCTGGATGGTCTCGCCGGTCTGCGGGTTGCGGCCTGTGCGAGCTGCACGGTCGGTGCGCTCGATGGAGAGCCAGCCCGGGATGGTGATCTTGTCGCCGGCAGCAACTGAGCTCTCGAATACTGAGAAGAGTGCATCCAGAACGCCGTTTACTGCTGTCTGGCTGGTCTCAGCCTTTGCGGCAACTTCAGCAACCAGTTCGCTACGATTCTTAGCCATGTTTGTCCTCCTGGACGATCAAGTAAATCTAATTCCACGCGGTTGCGTGTCAACCACTGCTAGCGAACATACCAGTTATTCCGCAGGATTCCGGTAAATTTCGGCACTTTCCAGTGATTTGCCCGTCAAATTTGCCGGATTCTAGGGTTTTTTCGCTCTCAGCCAACAACTTTCACCCCGCGCAGGGCGTAACGCCGTCGCGAGGGAAGCACCATCGCAACGGCGGGGTTCGGGCACAAATGGGCAGCAAAAAGGGCGGCGACCGTAATGGTCACCGCCCTCATTGCAACTGGATGTTACCAGCTGGACTTCTTGATACCGGGCAGTTCGCCAGCGTGCGCCATCTTGCGGAAGCGTACACGGGAGATGCCGAACTTCTGGAGCGTTCCACGCGGACGGCCGTCAATGGCGTCGCGGTTACGAACACGTACCGGCGATGCATTGCGGGGGAGCTTCTGCAGGCCCAGACGGGCCGCTTCGCGCTCTTCGTCGGTGGAGGCCGGGTTAACGAGGGCCTTCTTCAGGGCGAGACGCTTTTCGGCGTAACGCTCGACGATGACCTTGCGCTGCTCGTTCTTCGCGATCATGGACTTCTTAGCCATAGTCTTAGCGCTCCTCTCGGAATTCGACGTGCTGACGGATCTTGGGATCGTACTTCTTCAGAACCAAACGGTCCGGAGTGTTACGACGGTTTTTGCGGGTTACGTACGTGAAACCGGTACCCGCGGTGCTCTTCAGCTTGATGATCGGACGTACGTCCTTGTCTTTTGCCACTAGAGCTTCACCCCACGAGCGAGAATGTCGGCGACGACGGAGTCAATACCGCGAACGTCGATGGTCTTGATGCCCTTGACGGAAAGCTGCAACGTAACGTTGCGGCGCAAGGACGGTACCCAGTAGCGCTTCTTCTGGATATTCGGATCGAACCGACGCTTGTTGCGGCGGTGCGAGTGCGAAATGCTATGTCCGAAGCCCGGCTCGGCTCCAGTCACCTGGCAATGAGCTGCCATGATCACTCCTAAAAAATGAATGGAAACGGTTCACTGGTGCAAACCGTGCGAGTAGGCAGCGTCCGCCCTTGGACAGCATGATTCCTTTTTCGTCATTTACATGATGATAAGAAGGTGACCGTCCGGCGAATACCCGAATGCACGCAACTTGAGCCCCTAACTACCGGCCAACGGGAGGGTAATCACCGCAAACCGGAGCAATTGCACACGCTCCGCGCTACCTAGCGCCTACCCAGTCTAGTTCCTTAGAGGCGATTAAGGCTAATTGGCATACCATACCCGCCCCGGAACAAGGAAGCCGACGCGGAAATGACTTCCGCCCAGGCCTTCCACCGGGCGCCCCTAGCCTTGAACGAGCGGCGAGTGGAGGGCCGGCCAGCGGGCGCCGAGGTTGTCACCCGAGGACACCCCGCGCAGGCGGCGGCTCACCCAGGGGCCCATGTATTCCTTGGTCCAGGTGGCATTGTCCTTGAGCGTTTCGGCCGTCGTTTTGACCTGGATGGGCGGCAGATCGGGCATGGGGATGCTGACGGTTTCACCCAATTGGGCCAGCACCCGGTTGGCCATGTTGATATGTCCGGGCGTGGACATGTGCATCCTGTCGATCCCCCACAGGCGCCAATCGTTGTATTCGCGGAAACGCCAGTAGTCAACCAATTCTGCGCCGTGATTGTCGGCGACCTCGCGCACCAACTCGTTGTAGATGGCTGTGCGGCCGCGAATGCTGGCAAATACTCGCGAGGAGCTTGCGTCGTAGCCGGTAAAGATCAGCACCCTGGCCCCCGTGGCCGACAGTTTCGCGATGCCCTCGGCGTAGGTGGCGATCATCGCATCAATGTCCACTTTGGGGCGCAAAATGTCGTTGACCCCTGAATAGATGGTGACGAGCGTGGGTTTCATGGCCACTGCCGCATCAATCTGCTCGGCAAGAATCTGGCGCATCTTCTTGCCCCGGATGGCAAGGTTGGCGTAACCGTACTGCTCCTCCGGGTGGGCCAGGGCCAGCTGAGCCGCCACCCTGTCGGCCCAACCGCGCACGTGATTGGGCAGCGTGGTGTCCGTGTCCCCCAACCCTTCAGTAAATGAATCGCCCAATGCCACATACCGTGCCGAAAACTCCACGTTTACTCCTTGCCGCCGCGCCCTGCGCCGGCGTGCTGCGAAGCTTGTGTGCAACGGACAAGGCGGAGGGCTAATTACGCCAAGTCTATGTCCGGCTGGCTCCGGGAATAGCTCCTGCGAAAGCTGCGGGGCCGTTGTGGACTTTCGATGCTGGTCGGCCATGGGCGAAAGTCCACAACGGCCCCCGGCGTCTGCGCCGGAGCCTAGGAGACGGTTTCGAACACCTGGTCGCCGGCCGCGATGAGCGCAGCATAGGCGCCGCCCGCGTCGCGGAGGGTCGACGGCGCACCCACCTCCACCAGTGCGCCCCCCGATAGCACCGCCAGTTGTTCGGCGTCCTCCACCGTGGACAGCCTGTGCGCAATGGTCAGCGTGGTCCGGCCCACGGCCAGGTGATCCAGCGCCACCTGAACGGCAGCCTCGGTGGTGTTGTCCAGGGCGGAGGTGGCTTCATCGAGAATCAAGACCCGGGGGTTGCGCAAAATGGTCCGCGCAATAGCCAGCCGCTGTTGCTCGCCGCCGGAGAAACGGTGCCCCCTGGCCCCCACCATCGTGTCCATGCCCTCGGGGAGCCCCGCCACCAGGTCCGCGATCTGGGCGGAGGCAAGGGCCCGCCACAAGGTGGCGTCATCGGCGCCGGGTGCTGCAAGGCGCAAGTTCTCCCCGATGGAGGCGTGGACCAGGTACGTTTCCTGGGACACGACGCCGACGATGCGGGCCAGTGTGTCCGGGGCTATCTGGCGCACATCAACCCCGTCGATGGTGACGCGGCCACCGGTGACGTCTTGCAGCCGCGGCACCAGCGCGCCAAGCGTTGACTTCCCCGAACCTGTTGGGCCAACCACAGCCGTTGTGGTGCCGGCGGGCAGCGTCAGCTCGATTCCGCGCAAAACTTCGGGCCCGCCGTCGTAGGCAAAATGCACGTTCTCAAAACGGACCTCGCCACGGACCAGGGCAGGATCCAGTGCCACGGGGGAAGCGGGGGCGGCAATGTCCGGCACCAAATCAAGGTATTCAAAGATGCGGCTGAACAACGCCATGGCACTCACCCATTGCACGCCAAGGTTCAGCAGGCCCATGATGGGGCGGAAGATGGTGGCTTGCAACGCGGTGAACGCCACGATGGTGCCGATGCTCATGGTGTTTCCGGGCAGGCCGCCGGCAAAGTAGATCAGCGCGGGAATGGCTGAGAAGATGATGCCCATGGTGGCCATCCGCCAGCGCCCGGCCAGCTGCGAGCGCAGTTCCAGGCCAATGAGCCGGTGGGAACTGTCCGTGTAGCGGGCGGCGTCGCGGTCCGTGGTGCCAAGTGTTTTCGCGAGCCGCATCCCCGAGACGCTGAGGCCTTCCTCCACATAGGTGTTCATGGTGGCGAGTTCGGCCTGCATGGTGGAGGTGATGTCGCGCCGGAGCAGTGCCACCCGGCGGGAGAACCAGATGGCGGGCGGGATGACAACCAGCGACAACAGTGAGAGCTGCGGGGATAGGACAATCATGGCGGCAGCCGTGGCCACGGCGGTTGTCACATTTGAGGCGACACCGGTTGCTGTGGAGGTGATGACCGACTGCATGCCCGAGATGTCGTTGTTGAGCCGCGATTGCACCTCGCCGCTGCGGGTTCGGGTGAAGAACGCCAGGGACTGTTTTTGCAGGTGCGCAAACAGCCGGGTGCGCAGGGTGTGCATAATTTTTTGCCCCATGTCCGTGGTCATCCAGGTTTGGACGACGCCGATGAGGGCCGTGGCCGCGGCAATGGCAATCATGGCCCCGGCGAGCCACGCCAGTAGCGGCACGTCCCGCCGGGGCAGTGCCGTGTCAATGATGCTGCGGATCAGAAACGGCTGCGCCAGGCTGATGATGCTGGCGGCGCTAATGAGAAGTACGACGACGAGAATTCTCGCCTTGTGCGGGGCGAACAGGGCCGCTACGCGCCGCAAACGCACGGGATGACGTTTGATTTGTTGTTTGTCGGCCGGGTTGATGCGGGCCGGGCCACGGGCGTTGAAGTCTGCGGGGCCGGGATTCTCACGGCCTGGATTTTGCTTGAGGACTCTCTCCGTCATGAGCGCCACCTCCAATGGTGTGCGGGGTGCGGGACTCGCACCAACTAATACCGAGGTTACCTCACTATGTGGTTGATCGTCAAGTTTAGTATGATGGTAGGCATGGCTTCCCTTGACGATGCGCCCGACCTCGGCGAACTCTTTCACGGCGCGTTTCGCGGACTTCGGCGCACCTGGGCCGAGCAATTGGCCCCCTGGGAGTTGACCCCGCATCAGTGGCGGGCGCTGATGACACTGCTGCGCCGGCAACACGGCGCGCAGCCGTGCGATCCCGGCCCGGCCGCCGGACGCCAGGCCGCCGGACGCCAGGAAGGTCAGGAAGCCATCCGGCTCAAAGATTTAGCCGAGCGCCTGCGCATTGCCCCACGCTCCGCCACGGAGGTGGTGGATCAGCTTGAGGCCAAGGGGCTGGTGCGCCGCGACCCCGACCCCACTGACAGGCGGGCCACCCTGCTGGTGGCAACGGAGGCTGGTGTGCAGCTCTTTGCCAATGTCAGCGCCGAGCGCCGCGACAAGTCCAATGAGTTCTTTTCCCGGCTCAACGCCGCGGACCGCGCGGAGCTGGCCCGGCTATTGGGCCAACTCCGCGACTAAAACGCTATCGCAGCAATGGTCATTTTTTGGGCGACGCTATCGCACTGCCCCATTTGAAGTGCGATAGCATTCGCAAAAAAGCAACCATTGCTGCGAGAGCGTGGGGATCAGGGCCTAACGCGGCCGCCGCCGCATGCTCCTAACGTCCGTGGACAATTCTGCGGAGACTACAGTTAGCCCTGCGCGGCGCCGTCGATGTTGACGAGCCACGGCACGCCGAACTTGTCGGTCAACATCCCAAAGACGTCACCCCAGGGGGCCTTGGTGAGCGGTTCGGTCACTGCTGCACCGTCGGAGAGCTTGTCCCACCAGCCGCGCAGCACCGCTTCCTCGTCACCGGAGAGGGACACGCTGGAATTTGCACTGAACTCCATGGCCGGGGGCACGTCAGCACCCATGAGCACCACGTCATTGTCCCCGGTCAACATGGCGTGCATAATCTTGTCCACCTCTGCGGGATCCTCGGAGGCCTGGTAGTCGCCAAAAGTGCTGAGCTCCAGCTGCCCGCCAAACACTCCCTGGTAAAATTCCATGGCATCCTTGGCGTTGCCACTGAAGTTCAAATAAGGGTTAAGTCGCGTGGTCATAGTATGTCTCCTTAACGAGGAAGGCCCGTGTGGGTTGAATGAAAGTATGCTCCCATTCGCCTCCCTTGTCAGTAGCTGCCCTAGGAAAGCGCCTGCCCCTGACGCCAGTACCCCATGAACGCGACGGCGTTCCTGTCCATGCCAACATCACGCACCAGGTAGCGGCGCAGCCCCCGGATGGTTGCTGCCTCTCCGGCAATCCACGCATACAGGCCGTGGCTGGTGGTGGCGGCAGGGGTTTCCCACAGGATGGTGGCATCAACATCCACATCCTCGGGTTCCTCACCGAGCTCGCACGCGGCCGGCGCAAGCAGGGCGCGGACCTGTTGGGACAAGGCCTCGCCGTGCGGGTTCCGGCCCCTGGCCAGCCAGCGGACTTCCACCTTGGCCTGTGTGGAAATGTCCAGGAAGTCACCGGCGGTGGGCACCTCCAGAACAGCATGCCCGGCAATGTGGGCCGGCAGCGTTTCCAAAATGGCGGCAATGGCCGGGACAGCCGTTTCATCCCCCACGAGCAGCAGGCGTTCGGCCGAACCCGGCGCAAACTCAATGCCCAGACAATCGCCCCAGCGTGCGCACGGGCCCACCAGCAGCAACGGGTCCCCGGGCTGCGCCGCCGCGGCCCATGCGGCAGCCGGGCCGGATCCGCCGTGCAGGTGCAGCACAAAGTCAATGTCCAGCTCGGCCGGAACGGCTGGCTGCCCACCCGACGCCGGCACTGTCGGACGCAGGGCACGGACCGTATAGGTACGCATCACTCCGCGCACCGCTTCATCCACGGCGAGCCACTTTTGGTACCAGTCGTCCTGCAGCGAACCGCGGATACTGCTCAACGCCGGCAGCGCATGGCCGGGCGAGGGAATCATGACCTTCACACGCAGGTCCAGGGTCTCGCCGTCGGCGTTGGAGCCAAAAAGTTCAAGATCCTGACCAACAAAGGTGATGCGGCGGAAATGCTCGCTCAACTGTTGCACGGCGCTGACCCGCAGCTCGAAGGCCCGCATGGGCTTGATGGGATCCGCCTCGATGGCTTCACTTTCCAGGATTGCCGAGCTCATGCGTGCACACCCTCGGCCACACCGATAGTTGATAGCTTGCTGGCTGCAGCATCCGCCAACAGCGCCGCCCGCCTGCCGATGGGAACCACCATGGGGGTGCCCACCACGGGGTCAGCCACCACCACCGACTCCAGCCCAAAAACGTCCTGAACCAGCCCGGCCGTCAGCACCTGGGCCGGCTCCCCCTGGGCCACAATGGCGCCGGCTTTCATGGCGATCAAGTGATCGGCATAGCGCGCAGCCAAATTCAGGTCGTGCAGGACAATGGCCACGGTGATGCCGCGCCGGGCGTTGAGCTCGGAGACAACATCCAGGACCTCCACCTGATGGGCCAAATCCAGGTACGTGGTGGGCTCATCCAGCAGCAGCACGTCCGTTTCCTGCGCCAACGCCATGGCTATCCAGACACGTTGGCGTTGCCCGCCGGACAGCTCGTCAATGCTGCGCTCAGCCAGTTCGGCGGTGCCGGTGACGTTTAGTGCTGCCGCCACGGCGTCGTCGTCGGCCGGGGTCCACTGCCGGAACCAGCCCTGGTGCGGGCTGCGGCCACGGCCCACCAGATCGGCCACTCTGATGCCGTCGGGCGCCGCAGGGGTTTGCGGCAGGATGCCCAGTTCGCGGGCCAGGTCGCGGGTGGGGACCTTGTGAATGTCGGCCCCATTCAGGTGGACGACGCCGGCACTTGGCTTCAGCAGCCTCGCCAGACCTCGCAGCAGCGTGGATTTTCCGCAGGCGTTGGCCCCGACAATGATTGTCACCTTGCCGGCGGGCAGCTCAACGGAGAGGTTCTCAACGATGCTTCGTTCGCCGTACCCCAAGGACAGCTGGTTGGCGGACAGTGTTGCGGGCCGTTGGGATGAAGGGTCGGTCATCTCAGCCTCCTTGGTTGGCGCGGTTGGATGAGATCAGCAGCCAGAGCAGGAAGGGCGCACCCAAGGCTCCTGTGACGACTCCCACGGGCAGGGACACCCCCGGGATGGCATTGACGCCGACAAAATTTGCGGCCAGGACTATTGCGGCGCCCACCAGCGCCGACAGGGGCAGGCTGGCCGATCCCCCGTTGAGTCGTTTGGCAATGGGGCCGGACAGGAACGCCACAAAAGCTATGGGCCCGGCAGCGGCCGTGGGGAAGGCGGCCAGCAGCACACCCAACGTGGTGAGCAGCCAGCGGGCGCGCGGAACGTTGAAGCCAAGCCCGGCGGCAGTGTCATCGCCCAAGACCAGGCCGCGCAGCTCGCGCGACCCGGTGGCCGTGAAGGGCAGCAGAATCAGCAGCGCCACGGCCAAAATGGTGACGCGCTCCCAAGTCGCTGAATTCAGCGAACCCGTCAGCCACACCATGATTTCCTGGGCATTGTTGATATCGGCCCGGGACAGCAGAAACGTCACGACCGCCTGCATAAACGCCGCCGCACCAATACCAATGAGAATCAGCCCGGTGCCGCCGCGTCCACGAGCCAACACCGTGATGAGCAGGGCCACCACCAGGGCCCCCACGATGGCTGCCACCGAGACGCCGGCGCCGCGCACCCCAAAGAGGACGACGGCGGCGACGGCGGTGGCGCTGGCGCCATAGCTGATACCAATGATGTCGGGGCTGGCCAGCGGGTTGCGCAGCATCGACTGAAAAATTGCGCCGGCCACACCAAAGGAGGCGCCTGTCAACAAGCCCAACACGGCCTGCGGGAACTTGTTTTCCATGACGATGAAACTGGCCCCCGGTATGGTTTCTCCTCCCAGCATGGCGAAGAAATCGGGGATGGTGGCCGTGTAGCTGCCCAACAAAATATTCACCGCCAGCAAGGCAAGGACCACCAGTCCGAGGGAGGCCGTGAGGATTGTTCGACGGCGGCGCGGGGCCTTGCGCTGGTGACGCACCCAGCTGCCGGTTGCCGGTTTTTGGAGAATACTCACAGCTCGGCCGCTTTCCCGCGGCGCACCACGGCAATGAACACCGGCGCTCCCAGCATGGCGGCCAAGATCCCTGCCGGAACCTCGCCGGGGAGCAAAACGACCCGCCCAACGACGTCGGCCAGCAGCAAGATGGCGGGGGCGGCAAGCAACGAAAGTGGCAGCAGCCAGCGGTAGTCGGGTCCCACAAGTCCGCGCAGCAGGTGCGGGACCACCAGTCCGATAAACGCTATGGGGCCGGCCAGGGCTGTGGCTGAGCCGCACAACACAACAATGCCAAGGGCGGAGACGGCGCGGCCCAGGCCGGGGCGTTGACCCAGCCCGCGAGCCATGTCATCGCCCAAGGCAAGAGTGTTCAGCAGTTTCCCGGTGCACAACAAAATCAAGGCACCGACCAGCACGAATGGCAGCACGGCCACAATCGCTTCCCACGACTTTCCGGCCAGCGCCCCCACTTGCCAGCTGCGAAACAACTCCAGTGAATCCTGGCTGGTCACCAGCATGGCGCTCATGAGTGAGCCCAAACCTGCCGAGATGGCGGTGCCAGCCAGGGCCAGCTTGACAGGTGTTGCGCCGCTGCGACCCAGACTGGCCACCGTGTAAACAACCACTGCGGCAACGGCACTTCCCAGGAAGGCGAACCACAGGTAGCTGGAGACGCTGGCGGCACCAAAGAAGAATATTCCTGCCACGACAGCCAAAGCGGCCCCGGCGTTTACCCCCAGAATCCCGGAATCGGCGAGCGGGTTCCGGGCCACGCCCTGCATGGATGTTCCGGCCAGACCAAGGGCCAGGCCCACCACGAGTCCGGCGACTGTGCGCACCATGCGGGCATGGACCACGGCATGGTCGCCGTTGCTTGGATCAAAATGTATCAGCGCATCCACCACGGTTGTCGGGGCGATACTGCGGGCCCCCACCGCCAGGGAGCACAAGACAATCACGGCCAAGGCAGCCACCAGCGCACCAAGCCACACAGCCTTGCGCCTGTTGTTGATTTTTGGAACTATCGGGGTGGCGCCGACGCTGGTGGTCCCCGAGGGCACCCCGGCGGCTGCGAGGGAGGGCACAGAAACCGTTTCCGGCAAGGCCTTTTCCCTCGCAGCGACTGGTGTGCTTCTCACTAACGGATCCTTAAACCTTGTCCGCTGCCTGGGCCAGCTGCGGCAGGAAGGCGTCCAGGGCCCAGGGCAGGCTCAGGGGTGATGATGCGGAGATGGCCAGAGTGAGCATCTGGTCCGAGTCCGCCACGAAGGCGCCCTTCTTCACTGCCGGGATCTGGCCCAGCAGCGGGTCGGCAGCAATGGCCGCCGTGGTCTTGTCGTCGGGCACCCAGCTGACGAAGACCTGGGAGTCCAATTCATTCGCCTTTTCGGCAGACCAGGGGATGTAGAACTCCTTGGTGCCCTTCTCCGCGGCAACCACCACGGGAGCCAGTTCCATGCCAATGCTGCTCAAGAACTTGGGCCGGTTGTCGCCGGAGAGGTACACGTTGACGCCGTCGCTCTTGGCCGGCTCCAAGTTTCCGTAGATGTAGGTTTTGCCGGCGATTTGCGGGTACTTCGCGGCCTGGTCCTGGACAGTCTTCTCGGTGGCGGCAATGAGTTCCTTGGCTGCCGCGGACTTGCCCAGGGCCGCACCGATCATGGTGGTGGAATCCTGCCACGAGGTGCCGTAAGCGGCCTCCGGGAAGGCGATGACGGGAGCAATTTTGCTCAACTTGTCATAGTCATCCTGCGTCAGACCCGAATAGGCGGCCAGGATGATGTCCGGGGTGGTCTTGGCGATCTCGGTGAAGTTGATGCCGTCGGTTTCCGAGTACTGCGCGGGTGCCTTGTCGCTGCCGATGGCCGCGCCAGCCTTGTCCAGTGCGGCATCCTTCCATGCTGTGGAGAACTTGTCGTTGCCGCCCCATTCGTTCTTGGGCATGCCCACGGGGATGACACCCAGGGCGATGGCAACGTCGTCGTTCACCCAGGACACGGTGGCCACGCGCTGCGGGGCTGCCTTGATGACTGTCGCACCGTAAATGTGCTTGACGGTGACGGGGAAGGTGTCAGCGGCAGCTTGCGTGTTCTGCGCACCCGTCCCGCCGACGGCACCCGTTGAGCAGCCTGCCAGGCCGACTCCCAAGGCAGCAACCGATGCAAACAGGCCCAGCTTCAGACCCTGACGACGCGAAAATTCCATGACAATTCCTATCGGTGACCCCACAATGAGACTTGCCCTTGTTATGCAAGCCTTACCTACCTTAGCGGATCATTTTCGCAATAGAGAACATTTTAGTGTCTTATTTGACACTTTTCGCAACACTGTTTCTAAATGGCCATGTAGTGGGGACGTCAAGGATGAACCGTGCTTCAACGGAACTGAGCGTCCCTGAGGTAAATAGCGCCTATGATCAAAGGGCAGCGGATCATGCCCACCAACAGTGAGGATCTGACCATGGCGACGCCAAGCACAAGCGCCGTATCAGTTCAAGAAACCATCAATCGCAGCGTCAGCGCCATGGTCGAATTTGCGGACGTGAGCAAGATTTACCAGTCCGAGACACCGGCCGTAGACAGGCTGAATCTCAGCATTGAAACGGGCAAGATTACTGTCTTTGTTGGGCCGTCAGGTTGCGGAAAGACCACATCTTTGCGCATGATCAACCGCATGGTGGACCCCACCTCGGGCACCATAACTGTTGGCGGACGTGATGTGAGCACCATCCCCGCCCCCGAGCTGCGCCGCTCCATGGGTTATGTGATGCAACAGGCAGGGTTATTGCCGCACCGCACAGTTCTGGACAACGTTTCCACAGTGCTCCGGCTCAACAAGGTGCCGCGCACCCAAGCCAGGAAGCGCTCCTTGGAACTGTTGGAAACAGTTGGCTTGCCAGCTTCCATGGCAAAGCGTTACCCCAATCAGCTTTCCGGCGGGCAACAACAGCGTGTGGGTGTGGCCCGGGCGCTGGCCGCCGATCCGCCAGTTTTACTCATGGACGAACCCTTTTCAGCTGTGGACCCAGTTGTCCGGGCTGAACTGCAGCAGGAACTGCTGCGGTTACAGCGGGAACTGGCCAAAACCATCATCTTCGTCACCCACGACATCGACGAGGCCACCATCCTTGGCGATACCGTGGCAGTGTTTGCCAGCGGCGGCCGCGTGGCCCAATACGCGCCTCCGGAAGAAATCCTCCGGGCTCCAATCGATGACTTTGTGGCCGGTTTTGTGGGCCGTGACCGCGGTTTCCGGCGCCTGTCCTTCAGCCTGGGCGAATCCTTGCCCATTCATCCGGTTCCCACTGTCCTATGGAACGGGGCTGCTAAGTCGGACGACGCCGTGGCTACCGCCACCTCAGCTGTTCCCACTAGCACCGCTTGGGTTCTCGCGGTGGACGCCCACAACCGCCCGCAAGGCTGGCTGCTCCAAGGTTCCGGCACGGCGTCGACCCCGGTAGCGCTGATCCCCGGCGGATCACTGTTCCATAGCGGCGATCCCCTACGCAATGCCTTGGATGCCGCACTGTCCTCGCCCTCCGGATTGGGTGTTGCGGTGGATGGCGATGGCCAGGTGAGGGGAGTACTCAAGGCTGCCGAGGTTTTGGCTGCAATTGAGGCCGCGCGAGAAAGCCGCTACTGATGCAGTGGTTTATGGCCAACGTGCCACAAGTGCTGAACCTGTCCGGTTACCACCTGATCCAGGCTGTGATGCCCTTGGTGCTCAGTGTCCTGATCGCCATCCCCTTGGCGCAGCTTGCCCGGCTCAACAAGATGGCCAGCGGCATCATCTTGTCGCTGGGCTCTCTGCTGTACACCATCCCGTCGCTGGCCTTGTTCGTGATTCTGCCGAGCATTCTGGGCACCAAGATCCTGGACTTTTCCAACATCATTGTGGCGTTGACCATCTATGCCGTGGCGTTGCTGGTCCGCTCCACCTTGGATGCCCTGAATTCAGTGGATGACGCCATCCGCCAGGCTGCCACGGCCATGGGGTATAAGCCGTTGCAACGGTTCCTGGGCGTTGACCTGCCGCTGGCGATCCCGGTGCTTTTTGCAGGGTTGCGCGTCATTTCTGTCAGCAACATTTCACTGGTGAGCGTTGGCTCACTGCTGGGAATTCCCAGTTTGGGTTTCTTCTTCACCGACGGCCTGCAACGAAACTTCCCCACCGAAATCATTGTGGGGATTGTGGGCACCTTGGTGTTGGCGCTGTTGATGGATGTGGTGTTGGTGATGCTGCAAAAACTCCTCACACCGTGGCTGCGGGCGGCCAAACCTGTTCCGGTACTCGCCGCTGACCCCCTTTCCGCGGCGGTGCGCGCATGAGTTTGCTGGCTGCGGCGCGCCCTGCCACCAGGTACACAGGTACCGATCCCTTCAGCCAGGGCTGGGAATGGCTCAGCGATCCGGTGAACTGGCAAGGCCCCCTAGGCATACCTACCCGGCTCGTGGAGCATTTGGGCTATTCGGCACTGACCGTGCTGGTGTCGGTTGTCATCGCCGTCCCGCTGGGACTCTATGTGGGACATACAGGCCGGGGACGCGGCGTGATCATTTCCCTTGCCGGTATGCTGCGCGCCCTGCCAACGCTGGGCGTCATGACATTGTTTGCCCTGATCGCCACCTCATCCTTGTCCCTCATGCCAGCCATCTGGGCGCTGACGCTGCTGGCCGTGCCACCCATTTTGACGGCCACGTATGCGGGGATTGCCGCCGTGGACCGGGAGCTTGTTGATGCTGCCCGCAGCATGGGCATGACTGAACGGCAGATCTTGTTTGGTGTTGAAGTTCCTAACGCGCTGACTGTGATGCTGGGCGGATTCCGCTCGGCCGTGTTGCAAGTCATCTCCACTGTGGCAGTGGTGGCTTTCATTAGTCTTGGCGGGCTGGGGCGGTACATCATTGACGGCTTGGCGGTACAGGATTATGGTCAAGTACTGGGTGGAGCGGTGGTTATTGCCGCGCTGGCCATTGCTCTTGATGGCCTGCTGGCGTTGGTGCAGCGCGCTGTGCTGTCTCCAGGCCTGAAAAATGTCAAGACAGCCCCTGATCAGCTCGTCTCGACCCAGGGACCCACGATTTCAGAAGCAACAGCCGGTCTTACAGGAGATATAATATGACGAAGACTTCTCTGCCCACCCGCCGCGCATTCCTTGGGGCAGCAGCGGGGCTTTCAATCGCCTTTGCTGTGAGCGCCTGCGGCGGCGGCAACCCCTTGGGGGCGGCCAGCAGCGGCTCGGCTGGATCGGGTGGCTCAGTGGTGGTGGGTTCGGCCAACTTCCCCGAAAATGCCATCCTTGCCGAGATCTATGCCGGCGCGTTGAACGCGGCGGGCGTCACGGCCACTACACGGTTGAACATTGGTGCCCGTGAGGTCTACATGAAAGCCCTCCAGGACGGCTCCATCGATGTGGTGCCCGAATACACCGGCAACCTGCTGGGATACCTACATCCGGACAACACCGTGATTGATGGTCCCGGAATTTTGGCCGCCCTACCCGCCAAACTTCCTACGGGCTTGAGCATTTTGACTGCCGCGTCCGCCGAGGACAAGGATGCAATAGTTGTTACGGCGGAGACGGCTGCCAAATACAACCTGAAGTCCATTGCCGACCTGACAGCAGTGTGCAGCCAATTGACCCTGGCGGCGCCGTCGGAATTCCAGACCCGCCCGTACGGTCTGCCCGGGTTGAAGAAGCTCTACAACTGCGTGCCCAAGAGCTTTGTGCCCTTTAGCGCCAGCAGCGAGGCCCTGAACCTCAAGGCTCTGCTCAACGATGAGGTCCAGATCGCCGACATCTTCACCACTTCCCCTGAAATCACTGCGAACAAGTTGGTGGTTTTGGAGGATCCCAAGGGCCTGATCGGCGCCCAGCAGGTTGTCCCGGTGATCAAGACGGAGAAGCTCAATGACACCGCAAGAACTGCCCTGGACGCTGTGTCCAAGCAGCTAACCACGGCGGATTTGATCGCCTTGCGCACCAAGGTCGAGGGCGCTGAAAAGATCGAGCCCAAGGCCGCGGCGGCACAGTGGCTCAAGGACAAGGGAATCACCAAGTAAGGAGCCGTCATGGCCACCACGGAAAAACCTGCGATTGTTGATGTTGTTGTGCTGGGCATGGGCCCGGGAGGCGAGTCGGTGGCCGGTGAGCTGGCCGCCGCCGGATTGAAAGTGGTGGGCGTCGAGTCCAGGCTGGTGGGCGGAGAATGCCCCTACTATGGCTGCGTCCCCACCAAAATGATGATCCGGGCCGGCAATGCCGTGGCTGAGGGGTTGCGAATTCCCGGTCTGGCCGGCCAGGCACAGATCACAGCCGACTTTTCCGCGGTGGCCAAGCGCATCCGTTCCGAGGCGACCGATGACTGGGACGACACCGTCGCCGCCAAGCGTTTCACCGACAAGGGTGGGCAGTTGGTTCGCGGCACCGGTCGCCTTACTGGGCCCCGGGAGGTCACAGTTTCCATGCCCGACGGCGGCGAACGCACCTTCCGTGCTCGCCGCGCGGTGGTGCTCAATCCGGGCACGAATCCGGCTGTGCCCTCTGTTCCCAGCCTGTCCGGGACCCCGTTCTGGACTAATCGGGAGGCAGTTCAGGCGACCACAGCGCCCGCGTCGCTGGTCATTTGGGGTGCGGGCCCCATTGCCGTGGAGCTGGCGCAGGCCTTTGCCCGCTTTGGCTCAAAAGTGACTGTGGTGGCACGCGGGCCGGCGCTGCTTTCGCGCGAAGAACCCGAAGCCGCCAAAGTTCTGGCCGAGGTCTTCCACAGCGAGGGCATCAAGACTCAGCACAACGCCACCATCACAGCTGTGCGGCACTCGGCGGGTGGTTTCCGTATTGACGTTACGGATTCCTCCGGCAAGGCCAGACGCCTGCGCGCCGAGAAGTTCCTGGTGGCCACCGGCCGCACCGTGGCATTGGCTCCTCTGAACTTGGCGGGCGCAGGCATCGAGTGGGACGGCAAGGCGCCACCCGCTGTCGACTCGCACATGCAGCTGGCTGAAGGGCTGTACCTCATTGGCGACGCCGCAGGAGCCGGGGCCTTCACCCACATGTCCATGTACCAAGGCAACATTGTGGCTGGCCACATCCTTGCCAAGCATGCGAAGCAGCCAGACAGGGGCTCTGCCGAATCACACGCCGTGCCTCGGGTGACGTTTACGGACCCGGAGATTGGCGCCGTCGGGCTCAGCGAAAAGCAGGCCCGGGAGGCAGGACTGTCCATCAGGGTGGGGTACACAAAGGTGAGCACATCCACGCGCGGCTGGATCCACAAATCCGGCAACCAGGGCTTCATCAAAGTCATCGAAGACGCTCAAACAGGTGTCTTGGTGGGGGCAACCTCCATGGGTCCGCATGGCGGGGAGGTTCTTTCCGCGCTGGTACTGGCCATCCACGCACGTATCCCGGTGGCAGCACTGAAGACAATGATCTACGCCTACCCCACCTTCCACGGCGCCATTGCCCAGGCCCTCTCCGCCCTGAAGTGAGCGCACACACGCACGCACGTATCCGTGTGGCAGTTGTTGGACCCCATCTTGAATTTTAGGGGTGGTTGCAACACTGGGTGGTTAGCTTGGTATCAGTAGATCACGGAATACTTCGGCTGGTGTTTTCCAGCCGAGTGACTTGCGGGGGCGTGCGT
>NZ_JBTNDH010000060.1:0-9477 GCF_054511095.1 Arthrobacter sp. TMN-49
TTTTACTCACAACTCACAAGCAAAACCCCTCAACTGTCCACGAGGGTATGAGACATAGTGTCTACGAAGGTCCGAGACAGAACCGTCCAATAAGGTATGCGACATAACACGACGAAATCGACGCAGGAATGCGCTTTCCAGTCTAAAAACTGCTACACAGACTTGAGTGGGGGCGCGGAATAGGTCACTAGGAGAAGGCGTTGCACCCGTTATGAGCTATTTGAGTCCTTTGTTGAACCGATCAGGTGCCGTGCAGGCTGGCGGCCTTGATGCAGGTGTGGCCGCCCATTATGGGGATCCCAACCGTGAACAACGCTTGTTGGCGGGCTATCTGGGTAAGGCCGGCAGTGCTGTGGTTGATCTTTCGCACCGGGGTGTGGTGAGCGTTTCCGGACCCGACAGGCTGAGCTGGCTCAACACCTTGTCATCCCAGCAACTGACAAATCTTGCCCCCAATACAGGCAGTGAGCTTTTGCTGCTGACCATCCAAGGGCGCATCGAGTACGACGCGCGGGTGGTGGACGACGGCGAGACCACCTGGCTGCTGGTGGAAACCGCCGAGGCGGAGCCGCTGGCGCAGTGGCTCAATTCCATGAAGTTCATGCTGCGCGTGGACGTCACCGACGTGTCTGCGCAATGGGCGGTGCTTGGTTCAGTGACCGAGGTGCCCGGCTGGGACAAGTTCTTGGTGTGGGAGGACCCGTGGCCGCACATTGCTGTTGGCGGCTACAGTTACGCCTCTGTTGCCGAGGACCAGCACCCCGGGCTCGAACGCCCGTGGCGCGAATACTTGGTGCCCGCAGCGGAGCTGGCGGACGTCGTGGGCCAGCACCCCCTCGCCGGAGTGTGGGCTGCCGAAGCCCTGCGTCTTGCTGCGTGGCGCCCGCGCCGTGGCGCCGAAACGGATGAGAAGTCCATTCCGCACGAACTCGATCTCATGCGCACGGCAGTGCATCTTTCCAAGGGTTGCTACAAGGGCCAAGAGACGGTGGCCCGGGTGCACAACCTGGGGCATCCGCCACGCCGGCTCGTGTTCTTGCAGCTGGACGGATCCCTGCATACCTTGCCCGCCCCCGGCAGTGAGGTGTATCTGGCGGACCGGGTGGTCGGCAGGGTCACCTCGGTGGCACAACACTTTGAAATGGGTCCCATTGCCCTGGCGCTGATCAAGCGCACAGTGGACCCCGAGGCTGTGCTGACGGTCGACGACGACGGGGAGAAGTACCCGGCCAATCAGGAGATCATTGTTGCCACCGACGCCGGCCAGGTGGTTGGCCGCCAGACAGGCTTCTTGCGCACGCCGCGCTAAATGAGAGCCAGTTCACGGGCGGTCACTCTTGCGAGCTAATAGTCCACGTGGAATACTTCACATGGAATATCCGGCGGAAGGGCAATGGGCATGGCGCGAGACAAGCAGTTGACGCCGCTCGGTGTAGCTGCCCTAGGGTTGCTCGTTGAGCGTCCCATGCACCCCTATGAGATGTTTCAAGTGCTCATGCAGCGCCACGAGGACCGGCTGCTCAAGATCCGCCCCGGCACGCTGTATCACACGGTGGGCCGGCTGGCGGCTGCCGGGCTGGTGGAACCCACGGGCACTGCCCGGGACGGCAACCGTCCGGAACGGACCACGTACGCTGTCCGCCCCGAGGGGAAAGCGGCGCTGGAGGAGCGGATCAAGGAACTCTTGAAAGTTCCCGTCAATGAGTATCCTTGTTTCCCGCAGGCGCTGGGTGAGGCACACAACCTGCCGTCCGGCGTCGTGCTTGAGCTTTTGGAAACTCGCCTGACCGCGCTGGAAGCCGGCCTTGCCGTCCTGAACGCCGACGCCGCCCTGGCCACATCCCGGGGCGTGGAGGAAAAATATTGGATTGATGTGGGCTACCAACAGCATCAATTGCGAGCGGAAATTCATTGGGTGCGCGGCCTGCGGGCCAGCATCGCCGACGGCACCATGCCCTGGTGAGCCAGCACAGCAGAATCGTCTTTTAGATTAAGGAATACCCATGGAAATCGTGGCAAAACCGTGGCCCGCGTTATGGGCACTCGTCCTAGGTTTCTTTATGATCCTTGTCGATTCCACCATTGTCTCGGTGGCTAATCCCAAGATCATGGAAGGCCTGAACACCGACATCAACTCGGTAATTTGGGTCACCAGCGCCTACCTGCTCGCGTATGCTGTGCCGCTGTTGGTGACGGGACGGCTGGGCGATAAGTACGGACCCAAGAACCTGTACCTGGTGGGGCTCAGCGTCTTCACGCTGGCCTCGCTCTGGTGTGGGCTCTCCGGTGACGTTGGCATGCTGATCTGGGCGCGCGCAGTGCAGGGCCTTGGTGCGGCCATGATGACGCCGCAGACCATGGCAGTGATCACCCGCATCTTCGCCCCGGACAAGCGCGGCCCCGCCATGGGCCTGTGGGGTGCCACGGCAGGTGTTGCCATGCTGGTGGGTCCCATTCTTGGCGGCGTGCTGGTGGACGGTCTTGGCTGGGAATGGATCTTCTTCGTGAATGTGCCCGTGGGTGTGGTGGCTTTCGTCATGGCGTGGCGGCTGGTGCCGAAGCTGCAGACGCACAACCACAAGTTTGACCTGTTGGGCATCCTGCTCAGCTCCGTGGGCTTGTTCATGCTGGTCTTTGGCATTCAAGAGGGCGAAACCTATGACTGGGGCACCATTGTCGGGCCCATATCGGTGTGGGGGCTGATCATTGCCGGCCTGGTGGTGCTGGTGCTGTTTGTCATCTGGCAGGCCGTCACGAAGGGCGAGCCGCTGGTGCCGCTGCACCTGTTCAAGTTCCGCAACTTCTCCCTGGCGAATGTGGCCATCATGTCCATGGGTTTCAGCATCACGGCCATGAGTTTGCCGTTGTTTTTCTACTACCAGCTGGTCCGTGGCATGACACCCACCCAGTCGGCCTTGATGATGATCCCGATGGCCTTGTTTTCCGGCATCCTGGCGCCTTTTATCGGCAAACTGGTGGACGTCGTCAACCCGCGCTATGTGGCGTTTACCGGCTTCATCTTGATGTCCGTCTCGCTGTTGTGGACGGCGTCCCTGATGAGCGCCGACACCCCCATCTGGCTGTTCCTGCTGCCCAGTGGGCTGCTGGGCATTGCCAGCTCAGGTATTTGGGCCCCGCTGTCGACGACTGCCACCCGAAACTTGGGACCCCGTGAGGCTGGTTCAGGTGCCGGAATCTACAATACGACCCGACAGATCGGTGCGGTCTTGGGCAGCGCGGCCATTGCCGTACTGATCACGACCCGGCTCAGCGCAGAACTGCCGGCGGGCGCTGCCGTAGGCGCCCAAGGCCTGGGCGGCCAACTGCCCGCGGCCCTGCATGAGGGCTTCTCGACGGCGATGGCGCAGTCAACCATTCTGCCCGCGGCCGTTGTGCTGCTGGGTGCCGCCATGGCCATCATGTTTGCCAAGCCGCGCCCCGTCTCAGCTATTTACGCCGAGTTTGACGAGTCTGAAGAGAAACCTGCGTCTGCAAGCCGGCAACACTAAAACCCAACGACGTTGCCAGGGCATGGGCGGCCGCGTTGTTGATGTCCGCTTGCCATTGCACTATCAGGCCTGCGGCTAGCGCCTCGTGGGCTGCAATGCTGGTGGCCAGCTTGCCCAGGCCTTGGCGCCGGGCCTGTGGCGCCACCAAGGTGCCCAGCTGTGCCAGCAACCCCTGGTACTCGGAGTAGGCACTGCTGGCGAGGGGGCCGGCGTCGGACTCCCCGTGGGCCATGAGCGTAAACGTATGAGCCTTGTGGGCGAGTCCCACGTCGTTTACATCGTCCGGCGGGCACAGTGACTCCAGCGCTTTTGCCGCCTCAACGCTGGTTGAGACGTGAACCGTGCTGGCGGGCTGGTGCAGTGCCAGATCATCCGCGTAATAGAGCGCCTGGGTGCCTAGCCCGCGTCCGCCGTCGTTCTTGGTCAGCCGCAGCATGAGCGAATGGTCGCTGAGTTCGTCGTCGTCCAAGGACTCCGCCATGTCCAGCAAGTGCTCCGGGCCGATGAGGATTGACTGATCCCACAACCTGACGAAGGTCAGCGAGCCGCTCTGGACAGCGTGGGTGATGCGGCCGTCCGCATTGCCGTTCACCAGCGAATCCGCCGGCAGCTTCAAGCCACGCTCCCACGCTAGCCGGACAATGGGGGAGGAGCTCAGATCGAAAGTCATACCTTAAACGGTAACGCCCCACAGCAAATGAGTGCTGTGGGGCGTTTTCGTCACTGTTAGCCGAACAGGATGGAGGCTTCGTCGTAGCGGTGCTGCGGAACTGTCTTGAGATTGCCCAAGGCGGCCTCGAACGGGACATGCTCAATCTCCGTGCCCTTGAGTGAGACCATGGTGCCCCAGCGTTCCTCCACCACGGAGTCAACCGCAGCCATGCCCAAGCGTGTGGCCAGGACCCGGTCAAAACTGGAGGGGACACCGCCGCGCTGGATGTGGCCAAGAATGGTTGCCCGGGTTTCGATGCCCGTACGGGCCTCGATCTCCGGCGCAAGCTGGTCGGAGATGCCGCCCAGGCGGGGACGGCCAAACGTGTCCAGGCCGCGCTCGGAGTGTGCCGAGTCCTGGTGGTCGGGAACGAAACCCTCAGCCACCACCACCAAGGGGGCGCGGCCGCGGTCGTGGGCTTCCTGAACCCATTCAACGATCTGTTCGATGCTCGTTTTTTGTTCCGGGATCAAGACCGCGTGGGCGCCAGTTGCCATGCCTGCGTGCAGGGCAATCCAACCAACATGGCGGCCCATGACTTCTGCAATCATGCACCTGTGGTGAGATTCGCCGGTGGTCCGCAAACGGTCAATGGCTTCGGTGGCGATCTGCACGGCCGTGTCGAAACCAAAGGTGTAGTCGGTGGCGTCAAGATCGTTGTCCACCGTCTTGGGTACGCCAACAATTTTCAGCCCGGCGTCGGTCAGGCGGCGGGCCGCGGCCAGGGTGCCTTCGCCGCCAATGGCGATCATGGCGTCGATGCCCAGGCGGTCCATGTGGGCCTTGATGACCTCGGGGCCACCATTGCCCTCGAACGGATTGGTGCGGGAGGTGCCCAAAATGGTGCCACCCTGCTTGGAAATGCCGCGCACCATTTGGCGCGGAAGGTCCATGATGTCGCCTTCGACGACGCCGCGCCAGCCGTCCCGGAAGCCAACAAATTCGTGGCCGTGAATCTTGATGCCCTTGAGCACGATTCCGCGGATCACTGCATTCAAGCCAGGGCAGTCTCCGCCGCTGGTGAGAATTCCAATCTTCATGAGTATTTAGGTCCTTCGAGGGGGTGGAGTCAATGTGGGGTTGAGCGCATCATTGAGCTCCTCTGTAGAACAGTGTAGACGCTCATGTGATCTCGGCAACTCCCGGCCGCCTCCGTGGACAGTGGATTACCGCGCCTTCCTGCGCAACAAGTTGATGGCCCCGCCGGTCACCATGGCCACCCCGGCACCGAAGAGGAGCCAGATTGCTGTTTGGCCGGCGTCCAGGGAAAGCCCGGCCTGCCGGGTGAGGATGATGAGGATGCCAAGAACCACCACGACGGCGCCCCAGACTATGGTGCCCACCCGGGCCGGGTGCTTGCCTGGCTCGGAAGGTTTGACGACGTCGGGGGTCGCCAGCGTGTCGAGGGGTTCTGTGGGATTGGACATGAGGGGCTCCGTTGCAGTCGGGGGTGTTTCCGTGAAGGGTGTTGTGCCGCTGGCTGGGGGAAGTGTCATCACTGACCTGCCACGGGAACCACTGTGATGTCGCTGGCCGCGCCCCGCAAGGTGATGATCAACCCGTGACCTGTGGCGTCGGGGTTGAGGTCAGTGGTGGATTCTTCAGCAAAGGCGCCACCGTTGTCGTCTCCGTCAATGGTCAGTGACGCAGCAGCCAATTGGCTCTCAATACGGACAGGGATACTGGTGGGTACCTCAAGAATGACGTTGGAGGCGGCCAGCTCGAGCTGGACCAGGACGTCGGAGGTGAGTGTGGTTCCGTCGTCAAACTGGGTGAGGTCGACGGTGGCGTTGCTGAGCACCAGGGTCCGGCCAGGCTCGGCCGCCCTGACGGACTGGGGGGCCCAGGTCACCTTTTGCAAGACGGTGAACTGTCCATCGTGGACTGGCAGGCTAAACAGGCCACCAACAACCAAGGAAACAATGGCAAATGCGCCAACGCCGCCGGCTGCCCGGCCCATGAGCCCCGCCGCGACGATGGCCACACCGGCGGTGATGCCCGCAGCCGCGGCCGCGGTGGCTACGTGGTAGCCGTTGAGGTCAATGACATTCGTGGCGTTCAAGATCAGCACTACCGCGCCCACCACGATGGCCAATCCCAAGGCGAATAGGCTTGCTGCGGCACTGAGCCGTGGCTTGGTCTTGACTGGTCTGGGCTGTTTCGGGGGAGCCTGCATGAACTGCTGAGGGGGCAGGAACGGGGCGCGCTGCCCCGCGTACTGCTGTCCCGCGTATTGCTGTGCCGATGGCGCCGTCCCGGCCGGCAACGGCGGTGCATACGGCTGCTGCACGCCATGCTGCTGAGTTGGATACTGCTGTGGGGCGAACTGCGCATTCACGCCCCCCTGCACGGGCTGTTGGTCAGTGCTTTTGCCACGGTTGATGGCCCAATAAACGATGCCGCCGACTGCTGCGATCCAGAACAGCGGCCACGGGAACCAGCCATCATGATCCCCCCAGAGGAAACCCTGGCCGGGGCCGACCAGGCCCAGAAACGTCACCACGGAGGCGCCCGTCATCCCTGTGGACCAACGCCCGCGTGCCACTTCCTCAACGTGGATGCGACCGTCGGGCTCGGGCAGCAGAGCCCATGCAACGCCGTAGGCCAGCAGGCCCACACCGAAGAAGAGGGTGAGAACCACGGCAAGGCCACGGACTATGACGGGGTCAATGCCCCATCTATTGGCCAAGCCGCTGCATACCCCGCCCACCCAACGGTTGGGGCCGCGCTGCACACCGAGGTTGCGCAACCAGCGAAAGAACTTGGCGGATTCGGGCTGCGGGGCTGGGGCGTCCGGGGCGGGTGTTTCGGGGGCAGGGGATGGGCCTGCGGCTTGTTCTGGGGTGTCCTGAGTGTTGTTCATAATTCCATGGTGGTCGCTGGAAACGCTGCTGACCATCGGGGGTGACCCTGAAAGAACCCTGATGTACCCCCGAGAAGCACCGCGGGTTGGGCGCTGCCGTGTTTGGATTGAACCATGAGCGCAAAGATGTACAGGTCCCAAGTGCGGGTTTTCGCCGGGGTCGCCGGGGGATTGGCCGAACACCTTGGCATCAAGGTGGCGCTGGTGCGTGCCCTGCTGATTGGCACCAGCTTCTTCTTCGGTGCGGGGCTGGTCTTCTATGCCTGGCTGTGGCTGTTGGTTCCCCTGGCCGGGGATGAGAAGGTCGACGGCAAGCAACCGCTGGATCAGGACGGGAATCCGCAGCTGAAACTGTTCCGGCCAGCCCCCGGGGCACCCGCGGTGACCGAGCCACCACCACCGCGCCAAAAACTGTCCCTGGGCTTCAAGGAGGTGCTCATTGGCGGCGGCCTTGTCATTGCTGCAGTGATCCTGATGAGCCAGCAACTGGGTTTTGACCTGGACTTGGGCACAGTGATTCCGCTGTTCGTCATAGCACTCGGTGCCGTGCTGGCGTGGATGCAATTGGACAATACCCGCCGGCTTGGCCTGCTCAGCGCGGCCAAGGTGGAGACACCCATGGCCTTGTTGCGTCTGGGCGGCGGCATTGCTTTGGTCATTGTTGGGGTCATTGTGATTGTCGCGGGCTCCGGCTCGTGGACTCTTGTATGGGCGTCAGTGGTTGCCTCACTGGCAGTGTTGGCGGGTGTGGGGCTTGTCCTGGCTCCTTGGGTTTTGAAGTTCTGGCGAGAATTCCAAAGTGAAAGGGCCGGGCGCATTCGTGAAACGGAACGTGCCGAGATTGCCGCCCACCTGCACGACTCTGTGCTGCAGACGTTGGCTCTCATCCAAAAAAGCGCCAACTCCCCGGCCGATGTGACACGTTTGGCGCGTGCCCAGGAACGTGAACTACGCGAATGGATTTACCAGGATGGCACGCACAACACCGGAGCCTTGGTGGAACGCGTCAAGACCGTGTGCGCCGAAGTCGAGGACTTGTACGGGCAGGCCGTTGAAGTGGTCGCCGTGGGGGATGCCGAACTGACCGAGCGCAGCCACGCGCTGGTACAGGCTGTGCGTGAAGCAGTCCTGAACGGGGCGCGTCACGGTGCCACCACTGTCTCGGTCTACGTTGAGGCAGGTCAGCAGGGCGTGGACGTCTTCGTGAAGGACCGCGGGCCGGGCTTTGACATCAGCACAGTGCCGGCGGACAGGCTGGGCGTCCGGGAGTCCGTCGTCGGGCGCATGCAACGCAACGGCGGGAGCGCTGAGATCATTAGTTCAGCGGACGGCACAGAAGTCCGGCTGCACTTGCCCAGTGAAACGCCAGCCACCGAGGAAACTAAATGACATTGCCAGCAGCACCCATCAGGGTTGTGATTGTGGATGACCACGCCATTTTTCGTTCCGGGCTCAAGGCCGATCTGAGCCGGGACATTCTGGTCGTGGCAGAAGCCGCCACGGTGGAGGACGCCATTGCTGCCGTCAATGCCACCGAACCCGACGTGGTCCTGCTCGACGTGCACTTACCGGGCGGCCGCGGACAGGGTGGGCGGGAGGTCATCGCCGGCTGCGCTGCCTTGTTGGCCACCACAAAATTTCTGGCCTTGAGTGTTTCCGACTCGGCCGAGGACGTGGTTTCTGTTATCAGGGCCGGTGCGCGCGGCTATGTGACGAAGTCGATTTCCGGCGCGGAGATTTCCGACGCCGTGCGGCGCGTGGCGGGCGGGGATGCAGTCTTTTCGCCACGGCTGGCAGGATTTGTGCTGGACGCCTTTGGCACGGCCGAAGTTGCCGTGGAGGATGAGCTGGACAAGCTCTCGGCGCGCGAACTGGAGGTTATGCGCCTGATTGCCCGCGGCTATTCGTACAAGGAGGTGGCCAAGGCGTTGTTCATCTCGATCAAGACAGTGGAAACACACGTCTCAGCTGTGCTGCGCAAACTCCAGCTGTCCTCGCGGCACGAGCTGACCCGCTGGGCCGCGGACCGCCGCCTCCTTTAAACCAATGTGTGTCGCAGTTGTTGCATCGAAAGCGCCGAAGAAAGCGCTTTCCAATGCTGTTATGTCGCATACCTTATTGGACGGTTCTGTCTCGGACCTTCGTAGACACTATGTCTCATACCCTCGTGGACAGTTGAGGGGTTTTGCTTGTGAGTTGTGAACAAACCACAACCATCGATTAAAGTCCGTCATCTTGTTGCTACATGGCCGGAGGATGCTCCTCGCGGTGCCGTGAGTGCATTTTGTAAACAACACAATGTCTCCCGGGCCTGGTTCTATCAGGTCCGGGCGGCAGCCCAATCCGTGGGTCCGGTCAAGGCGTTGGAGAAGAAACCTCCCATCGCTTTGCGG
>NZ_JBTNDH010000061.1:0-6407 GCF_054511095.1 Arthrobacter sp. TMN-49
CAACCCGAAAAGGGAGGAGGGGGGGCTTGGGGGGACGTGGGAGGACGACAGACCGGGGGAAAGCGCCCAAAACGGCCCCCGGAGCGGATTTGGGCACGAAAAAGCCCCGACGAACAGCTATTGGGCTGTTCGGAGGGGCTATTCTCTTGGTGGGCGATACTGGGTTCGAACCAGCGACCTCTCCGGTGTGAACGGAACGCGCTACCACTGCGCCAATCGCCCAAAGTACGTCCATCATGGTCGCCAGGCGAACCATGCACGTTCCTTGGTGCGTTCAAAACAATAGCTCAAACTTTCCCGCGCTCATAATCGCTTGGTATCGACGGCGCAACGGCCCCGGGCACCCCATAATTGCCACACACCTGTTCGCCCGAGCGCACCGGCGCCCGGGGGGAGCGTCAAGGAGTAGGGGAGTGGCCGGCGTCGGACCTTAGAGCCCGGAATGTGACGAGCGCCACACTGGTATTTTTGCGCGAGAGGGCCAAAAGTGCCCCGAAACTGCCCCAGAATCACACGGCTGTAATTCGAATGAAGTGCCCATAATTCGCGCCGTTGCAACGTTCTTGAGCGTCCGGGTGAGCCAATGTGCGGTGGCTGACGCCGTCGATTTGGTGATTGGGAAAGGCCTCGGGTATTGTTTTTACCGCAGCAACACGGACTACCGAAGCGGAGACGCAAACGGGAGAAAATGATGCACATGCGGTTGTAGCTCAGCTGGTAGAGCACCACCTTGCCAAGGTGGATGTCGCGAGTTCGAATCTCGTCAACCGCTCGCATGACACTGTTCAGTATTCACGGTGGGGTGGCCGAGAGGCGAGGCAACGGACTGCAAATCCGTGCACACGGGTTCGAATCCCGTTCCCACCTCCAGTTTGACTGAAACAAGGTATTTTGCTGTAGAGTTCAGCGGGATGCATTGGGCGATTGGCGCAGCGGTAGCGCGCTTCCCTGACACGGAAGAGGTCACTGGTTCGATCCCAGTATCGCCCACGAATGAGCGTGGCAGCTCGTTCTTCTGATGTAAATCAGACCTTGTAGTACAGCGGTATATTGCGGTCGTAGCTCAGCTGGTAGAGCACCACCTTGCCAAGGTGGATGTCGCGAGTTCGAATCTCGTCGACCGCTCGGACGTATGCATGAACTGCCGGAATCCTTGTGGGTTCCGGCAGTTTTGTGCGGTGCACCTTAATTTGGTGCAACTTGGGCGATTGGCGCAGCGGTAGCGCGCTTCCCTGACACGGAAGAGGTCACTGGTTCGATCCCAGTATCGCCCACGAATGAACATGGCAGTTCATTCTCCTGATGCAAATCAGGCACTGTAGTAAAGCAGTATATTGCGGTCGTAGCTCAGCTGGTAGAGCACCACCTTGCCAAGGTGGATGTCGCGAGTTCGAATCTCGTCGACCGCTCGGACGTACGTATGAACTGCCGGAATCCTTGTGGGTTCCGGCAGTTTTGTTTAATCCTCGACTTTTGCGGGTTATCCACAAAAGCGTCCTTGGCTGCGCCACGGTGTCCGACGGTAGTGGAATAGTAGAGGCATGACAGCACCAGCTTTGGCTCACAGCACCGAATTGGGGCGCATGTACGCCCGATCCCTGCAGGACCCACCCAAGGTCCCCTCCATCACCACGGTGATTGGCCAGCAATCCAACACCTTGGACGGCTGGATTGGCTACATGGCGGCTACTGCCGTGGCGCAACACCCTGACCTGGGGGCGGCCGTGGGGAATCCTGGGCAGCTACGCACAGTGGTCCGGGACAGTTCCAACGCGGCCGAACAATTCCGGGACGCTGCGGCGGCCCGTGGCGACCGGGTACACAACTATTGCGAGCAGGTGGCCCTGCGCGCTCTGGACCGGCCGCACCAACTGGCCGAAGCCCGTGAAGCCCTGGCCAGCCGCGGCGAGGAGAACTTTGCCTTGCGCTTTGACACGTGGTGGGACGAGTATCAGGTCAAGCCGCTGGCCCCGGAGATCACTGTCTGGAATGAAGCCCTTGGCTACGCAGGCACCCTGGATTTGGTGGCGACCATTGGGGGAAAGCTCTGCATCATCGACTACAAGACCAAAGGCACCGACAGGAACGGCCAGGTTAAGAGCCTGGACGCCAAGGTGGTCATGCAGTTGGTGGCGGGGATGAAGGCCGAGGAGTCAATTGTTGATGAATCTGCTGGCACCTGGGAGGCGTGGAAGTACGGTCAGGACCCCATTTTGCTTGGCGTTGCCATCGGTGAAACGGAGGTTAGAACACTGCGGGCCAACCCCGAGGTGCTGAAGGCTCACTGGTTTAAGTTCGCCTCACTGCGGCGGGTGTGGCAAACCTCATTGGATGCTGCCGCGGCCGGGGCTCCTTTGCTGGAAATCTCGCCGCCGGGACGCTGAGCGCCAACTAGACTTAGAAGCCCTAGCATTATCGTGAACCGGAAACGGTACGCATCAATTCCAAAGTGAGGTGCCCGCCCATGGCCATCCTGAGCATTCGCATTATTGGCGACCCTGTCCTGAGAACAGTGGCCGAGGACGTGACCATTTTTGGCCCCGAACTGGCCAAGCTCATTGAGGACATGCACCAAACCATGGTGGATGTTGGCGGCGCCGGTTTGGCGGCACCCCAAGTGGGTGTCAACAAGCGTATTTTCACGTACTCGGTGGCGGGCCAAGAGGGCCACATCATCAACCCGATCTTGCTGGCCAGTGATGACTTCGCCCCCGCACAAGAGACTGAGGGCTGCTTGTCGGTGCCGGGCCTGGGCTTTTCGGTGGAGCGCCACCGGTGGGTGCGCATCACAGGTGTTGACAAGGATGGCCAGCCCATCGACATGGAGGCCACAGGCGTGCTTGCCAAGTGCTTCCAGCACGAAACTGACCACTTGATGGGCAAGCTCTACGTGGACCGCCTCGAGGGCGAGGACCGCAAGGAAGCCTTTCGCGCCATCCGCACGGCAAATTACCATGACATTACGGCACAGACTGTTGCCAAGCGGGCCCGCACGGTGGGTTCGGCCTTTGGTGCAGGCGCCGCCCAATGAGGGTACTTTTTGCCGGCACACCAGCTGTAGCCTTGCCGTCCCTGGAGGCTCTACGGGCCGCCGGGCATGAAATCGTGGCCGTGCTGACCCGCCCGGACGCGCCGCTGGGCCGCAAACAGGTGCTCACGCCGTCGCCCGTTGCGGCCCGTGCGCAAGAGCTTGGCTTGCCCGTGATCAAGGCCAACAAGATCGACGCCGACGCTGCTGCGGCCATCGCCGCCGCGGCACCCGAGGTGGCTGCCATTGTTGCGTACGGGGCGCTGATCCCCGAAAGTGCACTGAGCATCCCCGCCCGGGGCTGGATCAACCTGCACTTCTCCTTGCTGCCCGCCTGGCGCGGCGCGGCGCCCGTACAGCACTCCGTCATCAACGGAGACCAGGTCACCGGTGCCTCCACGTTCCTGCTGGAAAAAGGGCTCGACACCGGCCCTGTCTACGGCACCATGACCGAGGGCATCCGCCCCACCGACACCAGTGCGGAGCTGCTGGAACGGCTCTCACACAGTGGGGCCGTGCTCCTGGCCCAAACCATTGACGGCCTTGTCTCTGGTGCGCTCAGCAGCGTCCCCCAGCGGGGCGAAATTTCTCTGGCCCCCAAACTGAGTTTGGCGGACGGCCACGTGCGCTGGCAGGATCCGGCCCTGGCCATTGACAGGCGGGTGCGCGGTGTCACCACCGAACCGGGGGCGTGGACGCTTCTGGCCGGTCAGCGTTTCAAGCTGGGACCAGTGGTGCCGCGTCCCGACATTACGGATTTAGCGCCAGCGCAGCTCCGGGTCGAGGCCAAGGCTGTGCTGGTGGGCACGGGATCGCACGCAGTGGAGCTTGTGACTGTACAACCAGCAGGCAAAAAACTTATGAAAGCAACAGACTGGGCCCGCGGCCTGGCCAACAAGGAAGATGTGGTGTTTGAATGACCAGCGAGCAAGGCGGACGTTCGGGCCCCCACAACAATGGTTCGGGCGGGGCGCCCCATTCCGGCGGCGTTCGACGCCGTGACGATGCCGGGCGCGAACGGAACCGCAGCGCCACGCGTAACCGGACCGAAGCCGCCCCCGGGAAGCGCACCCGCGTAGCGGACCCGGCGCGGCTGGTCGCTTTTGAGGTGTTGCGGGCGGTGTCCGCCGATGATGCCTACGCCAACCTGGTGCTGCCAACACGCATCCGCCGCCACGGCCTGGACCGCCGCGACGCCGGCTTCGCTACCGAACTCACCTACGGGGCGCTGCGTGCTCAGGGCACCTATGACGCCATTTTGGCCCAGTGCGTGGACCGCCCGCTGAGCGAGTTGGATCCGGCCATTTTGGATGCCTTGCGTATTGGTGTGCACCAGCTGATGGCCATGCGCGTGCCGACTCACGCAGCCCTGGATCAGACAGTTGGCCTGGCCCGTGCCGTGATTGGTGCCGGCCCGTCGGGTCTCATCAATGCAGTGTTGCGAAAGGTGGCGGCCAAGGAATTGCCGCAGTGGCTCAATGAACTCACCGAAGGTCTCAGCGATGAGGTGAAGATCGCCTCGATTGAGCATTCCCACCCGGAATGGATTGTGCGGTCCATGCGCCAGGCCCTGGTGGCCCATGGTCGGGACGTCTCCGAGATCACGGCGTTGCTGGAGGCCGACAACGAGGCACCCGTGGTTAACCTGGTGGCCCTGCCCGGCCTGGGTGATCTTTCCGAAGCGTTCGACGCCGGGTTTACCCCGGGGGAGCTGGTGGCGGATTCCGCACTGTCCTCCGGCGGCGACTTGAGCCGTTTGGAGAGTGTGCGTGACGGTTCCGTCCGTGTTCAGGACGCCGGTTCGCAGTTGGTGGCCAGGGCGTTGGCAGCTGTGGAGATCACCTCCGAACGGAGCGACGGCGAAGAGCGCTGGCTTGACCTGTGCGCCGGCCCCGGTGGCAAGGCGGCGCTGTTGGCTGCCCTGGCCGCAGAACAGGGCGCCTGGATTCTGGCCAACGAGCCCTCCGTCCACAGGGCCAAGCTGGTCTCCCAAGCACTCACCGCGGTGCCGGCCGAGAGCTGGACCGTCCGCACAGGTGACGGTCGGGACATTGGCAAGGAACACCCGGAGGCCTTTGACAGGATCCTCGTTGACGCGCCCTGCACAGGGTTGGGGGCCTTGCGCCGTCGTCCCGAATCCCGGTGGCGCCGCAAGCTCTCCGACGTGACCCAGCTTGGCCCGCTGCAGCGCGAACTGCTGACATCGGCCGTGGCGGCGGTCAAGCCCGGGGGAGTGGTGGCGTATGTGACGTGTTCCCCGCACGTGGCCGAGACCATTGCTGTGGTGGAGGACGTGATGCGCAAGCGTGACGATCTTGAACTGCTCGACGCCGGCGCGGCACTTGACGCTGTCAGCCTCAGCCACCAGCTCGGTGCCGGAAACACCGCCTCGGCCGTGCCCGCCCACCAGAAAATGGCGCAGCTGTGGCCGCACATTCACCAAAGCGATGCCATGTTCTTGGCGTTGATCCGCAAGAACTGACCTCCGGCCCCGGGCTGCACACGCCCGGGGCACACCAGCACAGCCGTCCCGGCAGAAACGATGAGGCTTATCCGTGAGAGACACTTCGCTCCAATGCTGTATCAACCCCAGCATTCTGTCCGCCGACTTTGTCAATCTCCAAGCGGAATTGGCGCGCATCAGCAACGCCGACGCCGTGCACGTTGACGTCATGGACAACCACTTTGTGCCCAATCTGACCCTGGGGTTGCCTGTGGTGGAAAGGATTCAGCAGATCAGCCCCATCCCGTTGGATGCGCACCTGATGATTTCCGAGGTTGACCGGTGGGCACCGCTTTATGCCGACGCGGGGTTGGCGTCTGTCACATTCCATGTTGAGGCGTCCGACGCACCCATCAAACTGGCCCGCGAACTGCGGGCCAGGGGGGCCAAGGCGGGTATGGCGCTGCGCCCGGCCACACCCGTGGAGCCGTACCTTGACATGCTCCCGGAACTGGACATGCTGCTGATCATGACGGTTGAACCGGGCTTTGGCGGGCAGGCGTTTCTTGAGGTGACCTTGCCAAAGATTCGCCGGGCCAGGGCTGCCATTGAGGGTAGCGGCGTCAACGTGGCCATCCAGGTGGACGGCGGCATTACCGAGGAAACCATTACCCGCGCAGCCGAGGCCGGGGCCAATATTTTTGTGGCCGGATCAGCTGTGTACGGCATGCCGTCACCGGCGGAGGCCATCGAATCCCTGCGAGCCAAGGGGCAGCTGGCTTTCGGCTAGCCTCCCCCTTGATTCTGTGTCGCAGTTATTGGACCGGATCTTGAATTTTAGGGGTGGTTGCAACACTGGGTGGTTAGCTTGGTATCAGTAGATCACGGAATACTTCGGCTGGTGTTTTCCAGCCGAGTGACTTGCGGGGGCGTGCG
>NZ_JBTNDH010000062.1:0-5339 GCF_054511095.1 Arthrobacter sp. TMN-49
CCCCCTCTCTTCCTCCCCCCCCCCCCCCCCCCCCCCCCCCCCCCCCCCCCCCCCACCCCCCACACCCCCCCCCCCCCCCCCCCCCCCCTGGCCCCCCCCCGGGCCGGTGCTTTTGTGCGAGGGAACAGCGCGTGGACGCGAGTGCTGACCTTAGCCGCAAGAAGTTGTGTGTAACCATGCATCTCGCGGCTAAGGTCAGCCCGATCGTCACCAGCGGCTACCGCTCGCGGCAGGCCCCGCCTTCGGAGGCCGTGAAGACTTCAAGGCAAAACGTTTCAGGCCCGTCGCCAATAAGACGGGGCTGGTATTCGTTGATGGGGCGTTTGTGATTCAAGTACGCAATGCACCCGCGCGCAGCAGCGATTTTCTCAAGGATGATTTCCACCCCGGGAACCGTCAGCTCCCCCAATGTCAGCCCGACGGTGCGCGGCTGCGCCACTTCATCACCCAAGGCTGTGGTTGTGCGCTGCGCCAAAATATCCGCAGCACTGGCCCACCGCCCCCACACACCCTTGCTGGTGAGCAGTGACGGCTGCTGATTGATCGGCATGGCGGCGGCAAAGTAGCGCGTATCAAAGCGCCTGTGCGCAAAATCCGGGCTCAACCAATGGCTGAGCGGCTTGAGCAAATCCGTCCGGACTGCCAATCCGTACCGTTCCAGCAAGGTGGCAAAGGTGGTCTCCTGCCCAGCAATGGACTCGCGCGCACGCATCCATTCGGGACCGGAATTGTTTTCCACCAGACTCGATGCGTCCGGACCAGCCAGCAAGATGCCCGTCTCTTCGAACGTTTCCCGAATGGCAGCCACCACGTGGCGCTTGGCCAGGCCAATATCCGCTGTACCCAGGCTCTTGGCCCACATTGTCGGTGAGGGGCCCTCCCAGTCGGTGACGTCGTCGTCCGCGGCCTCAACGGTGCCACCGGGGAAAGCAACAGCACCCAGCGGAGAACCCCCGGGGCGGTACGTCAGAAACGTTCGCAACCCGGTCGGGCTGTCCTTCAACAGCACCACCGACGACGCCGACCGTGGCTTACTCAGTGTGCGCCCACCAAATTCCACCCACGTCTGCGCAGCTTCCCGCTGATCTGCACTTAGCGGGAAACAACGTTTACCCATGGGCCGCGCGCCCACTGGACTGCTACTGGAATTCGGCAATCAGCTCAACCTCAACGGGAGAATCCAAAGGCAAAACGGAAACTCCGACGGCGGAACGTGCGTGAACTCCGGCGTCGCCAAACACGTCGCCCAGAAGTTCGGAGGCGCCGTTGATAACGCCCGGCTGGCCCGTGAAGGAAGGGTCCGAGGCAACAAAGCCGACGACTTTGACGATGCGAGTCACTCGGTCAAGATCGCCAATGACGCTTTTGAGCGCCGCAATGGCGTTGATGGCGCAGGTGGCGGCCATGACTTTTGCGTCCTCAGCTGAAACTTCGGCACCGACTTTGCCCGTAGCTGTGAGTTTGCCGCCAATAAAAGGCAGCTGCCCGGAGGTGTAAACGTGGTTGCCAGAGATGACCGCTGGTACATAGACCGCCACAGGAGGCGCCACCGGGGGAAGGGTTAAACCCAACTCGGCCAGGCGGGCCTCAATGCGCGCGGATCCTTGACTTGCTGCGGTTTCCACGGCTACGCCTTCTCTCGTTTAAGGTAGGCCACCAAGCCCCTGCCGTCGGGCCCGGGGACAACCTGGACAAGCTCCCAGCCGTCGTCACCCCAGCTGTCCAAGATCGCCTTGGTGTTGTGGATAATCAGTGGAATCGTGGAGTACTCCCATTTGGTCATACATCAAAGCGTATCCCCTGCCGGTAAACTGGGAAAATGGCTGCAAATAAACACCCCATTTTCGATACCGCCACAACCCTCGGGAAATTAGTCGCCTTCCTTGGCGTCAGCACTATTTGTGGCGTCCTGGTAGCAGGACTCATGGTTCCGGCGGTAGCGCTGGCGGGCACAACCACCACCTCATCCATCTCATTTTTCGATGATCTTCCGGATGAGATGGAGGTCGGCACCCCGGCCCAGTCCTCGAAAATTGTTGCCTCCGACGGCTCCGTGTTGGCCACTTTCTATGACCAGAACCGCACGGAAGTGGCGCTGAAGAACATCTCGCCGTTCATGAAGAACGCCGTGATCGCTGTTGAGGACGCCCGCTACTACGAGCACGGAGGCATTGACACGCGCGGCCTGATCCGTGCCGTGGCAGCCATGGCGAAGGGCGGTGGCCGACAAGGTGCCTCCACCATCACCCAGCAGTATGTCAACAACGTCATCATCCAGACGTATGCTGCCGACGGCGAAACTGACAAGATCAAGCTCGGCTCCGACAAGGGTGTTGGTGAAAAGGTTCGCGAGATTAAGCTCGCCATCTCCATGGAGAAAAAATACTCCAAGGATGAAATCCTGCAGGGCTACCTGAACTGGGTGTTCTTTGCCAACGGCAACTTCGGCATCGAATCTGCCGCCTACTCGTACTTTGGTGTCCATGCCAAGGACCTCACCTTGCCGCAGTCGGCGCTCCTGGCCGGTGTGGTGAACAGCCCCACGGTGTACGACCCCTTGGCCAACCCCGAGGCCGCCGTCTCTCGCCGCAACCTGGTGCTGGCCAACATGCTGGATCAAGGCATGATCGATCAGAAGCAGCATGACGATGCCGTCAAGGCAAAAATTGGTTTGAAACTCCAGGACAGCCGCAATGGCTGTACAACCGCAGTCCGTGGCGAGTACTTCTGTGACTATGTCACCAACTTGTTCATGAACGATCCTGCCTACGGTAAGACCAAAGAGGATCGACTCAAGCTCCTCAAGCAGGGTGGGCTGACTGTCAAGACGACATTGGATCCGAAGTTGCAGGATGCTGCCCAAGGTCAGATCAACAATTTCCTGCCCATGGACAACAACCCCGACAAGGTTGGCCAGTCGATGGTTTCGGTGCAGCCAGGCACCGGCAAGATCCTCTCCATGGCACAAAACACGAAGCTTGCGGCGCCTGAAGGCCAGTGGAGCAATGTTTACAACTTCAACGTTGACATGTTTGACGCCCAAGGCAATGAGCTCGGTGGGGCCGGCGGTTTTGCCACCGGTTCAACCATGAAACCGTTCACGTTTGCAGAATGGCTCAATTCCGGACACAAGATCAATGAGAGCGTTGACGCCTCGGTCCAGAGGTATCCGTTCGGTTTCCCCTGGCAGAACTCCTGTGGAACTGTTTCAGGCGCCTACGACTCCAGTGACCCCGCGGCCGACAAGGACTTGCGAAACGCCGAAAACAACTTCTATCAGAGACTTACGGCCCGTGAGGGTCTGTACAACTCCTTGAACACGGCCACCTTTGCAACGGCGTCGCAATTGGACTTCTGCAACATCCAGAAAATGATGACCGCCACCGGCGTGCATGACGGTAAGGACCCCAAAAAGCCGTATGACATGTCTTCCCTGAGCAACCTGCTCGGTGCCCGGCCCGTTTCTCCCATGATCATGGCAAATTCGTTTGCCACGTTCAGCGCCGGCGGCGTCCACTGCGATCCCATCGCCCTGGTGTCCGTCACCAATGCCAAGGGTGACAAGTTCAAGGTACCCTCGGCCAACTGCAAACAATCCATCAAGCCCGAAGTTGCCGCCGGCGTCACCAGTGTTTTGCAGGAGGTTCTGGTGCGCGGTTCGGGCTACCGAATCCCGCTTCAGTACGAAGCCGGAGCCAAGACAGGCACAACGAATGATTCTGAGCAGACGTGGACTGTGGGCTACACCAAGGGCCTCGCCACCGCATCGTGGATTGGCAACCCGGATCTGGGTGCCCGCTCCTCCAACGGCCTGTTGATCGCCAACCAGCGCGTACCCTACGTCGATGGCGCCACCTTTGCTGGCAAAGCGTGGCAGGGTTACATGAACCAGGTTGCTGGCGGCTTTGATGTGAGCGGTTTTACTCCCCCGCCAGCCAGCATGGTTGATTCGCCTGTGATCGTTGCCCCCAAGGAAGATACGCCGGCGAAGCCAGACGCCGGCGACCCGGACAAGTCGGCAGATGACAAGTCCGACAAAAAAGACAAGAAAGACTAGAGAGCGGCTTTCATGTCACGCACACGACAGGCCTCGCCCAGCCTCTCACCATGGGGAGCTGCGGCGGGGTTTGCCGTTGCCGCGGGCGTCGGCGCCGTGGCCTACGGCGCCTTGATTGAACGCAACTGGTTTGTTATCCGGGAAGAGCGGCTTGCCATTCTGCCTGCCGGGTCAGCGCCTTTCACCGTGCTGCACATTTCAGATATTCATCTCTCCCCCGGCCAGCACAAGAAGACGCGGTGGTTGCGAGAACTCGCCTCCATTCAACCTGACCTAGTGGTCAACACCGGCGATAACCTCAGCCATCCTGCGGCCATTGCCCCGCTCTTGGCCGCGCTGGGTCCTCTCATGGACTTTCCCGGTGTCTTTGTCCCCGGCTCCAATGACTACTTTGCGTCAACGTTCAGGAATCCGCTGGCCTACCTCGCTGGGCCGTCTAAGCTGCCTGCTGGTAAAAGGCGTACGCCCATCGCCCTGGACACCGAGACCCTCCATACGGGTTTCGGTCTGGGCGGTTGGGTCGATCTGACCAACAGGGCGCAGTCCCTCCCGTTCAACGGTATTCGTTTCGACTTCAGCGGCGTGGATGACCCGCACCTCAATCGCGAACGCTACGCCGGTTGGCCACAGGGATCAGCGAACCAGGACGCTGCCCCGCACGTAAAGATTGCTGTGGTCCACGCCCCGTATCAACGGGTCTTGGACCATTTCACCGGCGAAGGAGCCGACCTGATCTTGGCCGGACACACCCATGGCGGACAGGTTTGCTTGCCCGGATACGGCGCCTTGGTCACCAATTGCGACCTCCCCACGTGGCGCGCCAAAGGTCTCAACGACTGGGACGCCCACGGCTTGACCAGCCCCGTCAACGTCACAGCCGGCATTGGCACGGCCCGCACGGCGCCCTTCCGCTTCGCCTGCCGCCCCGAAGCTGTTGTCCTGACGCTGACCGCCAAGGAGTAGCCGCGCGCAACCCTTGTCCTGAGCCGCGTCGTTTCGTTCGACCCGGGCATGCGATTTCGCGATCACGGCCCCTGTCCGCTATTCTTGAGAGGTTGCTTTTTCAGACCTTCACAGGTCGAAGGAAGTAGCGGATCGGGGTGTGGCGCAGCTTGGTAGCGCGCGTCGTTCGGGACGACGAGGCCGCAGGTTCAAATCCTGTCACCCCGACCACTGTGATGTGTCGCGACATCGTTGACTGATGTAGCGGGACATAGGTGACAAAAGCTCTCTCCTTCGGGAGGGGGCTTTTGTTATTTTTTGGGTTGGTAGCTTTTGCTTG
>NZ_JBTNDH010000063.1:0-4887 GCF_054511095.1 Arthrobacter sp. TMN-49
TCCACCCGCCGAAATCAGCGGCACAACCAAGCCTGTCCTTAAGATGTTCGCCTCACTGCCCAGCGACGCACGAGCTCGGAGCCGTCAGCTATCTGCCCCGCCGCATCCCCCTTGGGGTGTGGATGGCGGCGATAAATGGCGGCTTTTTCGCAGCGCTGAATATCGCCCCTGGTGCCCATACGTGGAACGCTCTACGGGACGACTTACGCGCTTGGATGGGTGCTCAGTGATGGAGCATGCCCATAGGCGCAGGTCGTATCCCTGCCTCTCAACCAACGCGAAAAGTTGCTGCGTCAGGATGGGGCCTCGTTCTGCACTGCCTGTCAACTTTATTGGCGGTCCTTCAGATTGATCCAGCCGGCCAAGGAAAGCAAAGAACCCCGCGGATGATCCACAGGGTTCTTGCCTCGGTTTCCAGCAATTGCTGGAGATCGGGTCTTGGAACACAGCCTCGTACCTGGGCGCATTCAACGTAAGTAGCTGGGATGCCCGACGCGGAAAGGCTGCCTCCGCGAATCACGCAGTCCGCGTCCGATCCAGCTCATCGACCCTAGTATCAGCTTCCGGGCCTGCGGTGTCCGCTGGGGAATGCGGCGCGTCGCGCGATCACGATGAGCAGGGCGAGCGCCGCCAGCGCAGCCGCGGTCCATGCCAGGGTCGGGGTAGTGGTCGCGGCGAGCATGACTCCACCGACGACTCCGCCGCCGGCGACCGCGAGGTTGAACACGGTCACGAACACCGACTGTGCTGCATCGGTGTGATCACCCGCGCGGTCGGCTAGCGCGGTCTGCAGGAGAGCGGGTGCGCCGCCGAAGCTGAACCCCCAGACGGCCACGGTCGCGCCAATGACGATCACTCCGAGAGCGGGACCGGTGAGGGTGAGGCTCGCGATCGTCATTAAGACGAGCGCGCCGAGGACAGCGGCGCGCAAGGCTCGGTCGATGATGACGCCGGTTGCTGTGATGCCGAGGAATGAGGCAACGCCGAAGATCGCCAGCCCGATTTCGAGGCGCAGCCCAGTTCCGTCGAGCAGCGGGGCGATGTAGGTGTAGAGGATGTTGTGGGCGAGCACCCACACCAGGCCGACGGCCAGTACGGCACGAATGCCCGGTAGCATCACGACGCGACTCAGCGGGGTGCGGATTGCCACTGCCTGGCCGGGAACGTCGGGAACCGACGCGGCGATCCAGATCGTCAGCGCGACCGCGGCGACGGAGATAGCGACGAACACCCATCGCCAATCGACCAGCGATCCGGCCAGCGCACCAAGCGGCACCCCAGCGGCCAGCGCGATCGGCTGCCCGATCCCCATGACGGTCAGCGCCCGCCCCTGCTGGGCGGGGTTCACCATCCGGCGAGCATACCCAGGTAGCACCCCCCACGTCAGGGCGGCCGCCGCTCCGGCGACGACGCGTGCGATGAGGATGAGCGGATACCACGGTGCGATCGCGGTGATGGTATTGAAAACCAGTAGCCCTGCCACTGCCGCCAGCAGCACCTTCTTACGGCTCATTCGTCGTGTTGCGGCGACCAGCGGGATCGCAGCCACGACCGATCCGATCGCATAGAGGGTGACCAGCTGGCCTGCGGCGGACTCGGAGATGCCGAGGCCTGCGGCGAGTTGCGGGAGCAGGCCCGCAGGGATTGTCTCGGTGAAGATCGCCAGGAATCCGGCCGCCGAGAGTGCGAGCAATCCCGCCCAGGGCAGCCGGGGTGGTAAGACGACGACTGTCGTGTCGATGGTCGCGCTCACTTGTCGGTCTCGGAGAGGTCGCGGCGTCGCTGGAGGTCGGCGAGTGAAGCCCAGTCGTCGCGTTCGTGCCCCGTATCGACAGCCTCGGTCAGCAGCTCGGAGAGCAGATCGGCCACGGGCAGTCGCAGTGCGGTCGATGCGGCCTGCGTGCGGGCGAGGTCGACGTCCTTACGTCCAAGTACTGGGGTGAACCCCGCGGGTGTGTACTTCTCTGCGGCGATGAGCCCGCCGTAGTTCGTGTAGACAGGGCCGGGTGTGATGGTCGATGTGAACAGCTCCACCACAGTGCTGGCATCGATACCCCCGCGCTCGGCGATGCTGACCGCCTCAGACATGGATTGGATCGCTGAGGCGATGAGCACCTGCCCGGCGACCTTGACTACGTTCGCTCGCTGCGGCTCGGTCCCGACCGGCCACGTGCGTGCGCTGATCGCGTCCAACAACGGCTGCACCCGCTCCACGAGCTCGGCCTCGCCGGCTGTGACGATGTTGAGGTTTCCCGCCTGGGCCACCGGCACACCGCCGAACATCGGGGCCGCGACATAACCGACGCGCTTTTCGGCATGCCGCGCGGCGGCCTCCTCGGCCAGGGCAGGGCTTATCGTGGCGAAATTCACGTGCACCGCTCCCGCAGGGGCTGCCGCGAGTGCCCCGCTGTCGAGGATCACCTCACGCACCGCCTGGTCGTCGGCCAGCACAGAGAACACGACCGGCGAGGAGACGAACACCTCTCGAGCATGAACTACGTCGACAGCGCCGGCTTCTAGCAGCGAAGCGAGCTTGGCGTGGTCGCGGTTCCATACCGCCACCCTGTACCCAGCATTAATAAGGTTGCGCGCGATCGCCGCGCCCATCCCTCCGGTACCGACCACGGTCACATCAACAACCATTTCCTCCACCTTCCTATTGGAACCTGTTCAAGCGGTTCCATCCTAGCATCGACTATCCAGGTGGAACCGTCTAAAGTGGTTCCATGGTCAAGGTCAAGGTTGAGGATGTGCGGATCGGTGCGCACGTGGCTGAGGTTCCGGCTTTTCGGCTTGACAACGAACAGCTCGCGTTCCGCTTCACTGCTACCCTCAGTGACCGCAGTGGTCAGCCCGTGGAGCGGTTGCCAGACCGCGGACGTCTGGACGACTGGTTTGCGATGAACAACCTGCGACTCGGCGGAGATAACGCCACCGATTCAGATCTGACGCTGGCGCGACGGCTGCGCGAGGCCATCCACCGCGCTGGAGCTGATATCGCAGCAGGGTCCCCGACCAAGCACCCCGATATGACGCTCATCAACACGCTCGCCCAGGAAACGCAGACCTTCCCGGTGCTCAACATGGACGGCATGCGTTGGGAGGCCGAGGGCGGCAATCAGGTACGTGCCAGTCTCGGACTCATCGCGCGTGACGCGATCATGGCCCTCGGAGGTGAGCGGCGAAGCCGAGTTAAGACCTGCGAGAACCCGGACTGCGGCGGGCTGTATGTCGATACGAGCCAGGCGCGCAACCGGCGCTGGTGCTCGATGAACATCTGCGGCAACCGCGCCAAGAAGGCTAAGTTTCGACACGGTCGCGCCGACCTCTGACGCTCGGCTGAGCTGGGCGCTCAGTGGCCGATCGTTGTCGGCGGCGGCTCGATCCGTATCGAGTACCTCGTCTGGAGCGACTTCACCCACAGCCCCCGCCGACTCGGCCGTCTTCTACGTGCTCAGAATCGTGGGATCACCGTGCATCAGGGGACCCCCGTTTCCAAACAATGTCAAGTGCGCCGACACCGGTTTGGCAGGACGCGTTGGGCGCGGACTGGGAAACTGTTCACGACCGCTACCTGCACACCCTCGGCAACCTCACGCTCACCGGCCACAACCCCGAGTATTCCGACCGCCCGTTCCGCGAGAAGCGCGACATGGAAGGTGGATTCCGTGACAGCCCTGTGACTGTTGACTTCCGTTGGCGGCTAAATCGCAACTCAGATTGGCAGTTTTGGCCGTTCCGCATGTGGGAACCCTTAACGGACGTTTGCTGCTAAGAGCGTTCGGATCATTCGGACTGAACGTACGTCGTCTTCGATCCTTACTGTCCCGTCGTTGACGAAGCCGTTCTTTCGGTAGAAGGCTTGTGCCCGTGGGTTAGGATCAGCCACCCAGAGCGAAGCGGGGGCGGTTGGGTCAATAACTGCATCGAGTAGTGCCACGCCCATGCCCGAACCGTGGAACGCGGCGTACACGTACAGGAGGAACAGCTGGCGTGGCGCGTCGGCCTCGTCATCGGCGGGGCCTGACATTGCAATACCGACCAGCGTGCCTTCATGCGAAGCAACAGCGACCGTGTTCTGACTGTACTTTGGATCGGTTAGGGCTGCGTCCCAGAATTTCTCGCACCAGCTCAAGAGCGAGGGGTCGTCCAGTGCAGCGTCACTCATCAATCCCCGGTAGGTTTCTCGCCAGGTGTCCACGTGAACTCTCGCCAGTCCTTGGACGTCCTCTAGCTCAGCCCTACGTAGTTCAAAATCGATCGTCATCGCCCAACTGTACCTGCGCTGGCACCATGGCAATCAAGCGTGCTCCGGAGAGCGGTGCACAGGCCTCATTGCGTCCCCAAGACGAACCCTAAGCGGGAACGCCGTGAGGGGATGGGCTGAACCTGTGTCCGCGTTGCAGCCCCTGCCGCGGTGCTCAATTCCCATCGCGCGCGTGTACAGGTTTTAGCGGCCCGAGTCTCTGTCATTGCGACTGCGTCGAATGACAAGCAGAGCCAGGGCAGTTACCGAAACAGCCAACAGGATCCAGACGGGAATTAGCCTTGCCCAAGTGGGAGCCTCAACCAGTATCAGGACTACGTTTGCAGCTCCGAAGGCAAGCAGGAAAAACCCAAACGGCCACCACTTGATGGGCTTTCGTTGCTGAGAATCCATAGCTAGTCCTGTCGATTCAGGGGGTCGAAAGTTGTATACCTGGTGAGGACGGTTCTGGCTCAGGGTCAAGTCCCGTGGAGTGGTGTAATCGTTTTGTGATGCTTCGAGGTTGTTGAAGGGTTAGAAGTTGTAATTCTCCGACGGGTTTGCGGGTTCGGGTTCCTCCGTTGGGTTGTGGCTGTTGGGCTGCCAGTCGGGGTTGATGGTGCCGTCAGCTTGCCAGAAGT
>NZ_JBTNDH010000064.1:0-3784 GCF_054511095.1 Arthrobacter sp. TMN-49
CGAGCCGTCCTGGGATTCCTGACACCACGCGAAGTTTTCACCAAGCTACTCAACGCGGATGTTGCTAAGACGGCTTGACACCGCCTGGCTTCTGGCGACTTGAACAGAAATGCGGGCGTTCCGGACTGCAGGCTGCGCTGATCCTGCCTTCCGTTTTGTGCTGGCGAGCATTCCCTTTGGCACGCTCACGGACAACAAGCGTTTGGACAGCTGCCCTCTTTGCGGCGCGTCGTGTTTCTCGACGACGGCGCTCGCGGAATCGTCCCGAGAATCCGGCGGCGCAGTACGGCTGGGTCGTGCGCCGTGGTTCAAACGGCGACTGGCATTCTGGGTATTCTTGCGAAGATATACAGATTCGTGGCCGTTTGGGCCCCTGCCACCATGACTGCCTGTGGGGCTTCCTGCCACAGGCAAGTCCTGGGATGCAAGACGTTTTACAAACATGACCGGAAATTGTCGCTAAGTTCAGGCCGATGGCTCGCGGAGGAAGCCGAGCGGAGGCCAACACAGCATTGAATCGCAACCGACCCAATGCTGTGCTGACCTCTCATTGACGTCATATTCGTTCAGCTTGACGGCAAGATGTAAAGTCGGAGCCAATTGTGTCTTGGATCCCCTTCGCTCGCATTCAATCAAGGGTGTTTGATATTGGACGACTAAAATCCATATAGGTACCGACGGGCATTGAATGCTTCTCTGCCGCCTTCTAGTAGCTCCTCCACCATCATCCGGACTGGTGGGTGATCAATTGAGCCTAGGCCGTCCGAGACAATTTGGCCTGCTACTCCTGTCGGCCCATCCTCGGCCGCCAGCGAAACTATCTGGTCCGCATCGCCTAACACGGGAATGTTGGCGTTGTGGCTAGAGAAGATAACCTGGCGATTACCTTTGGTTTCGCGCAGCTTGGGTACGATGTCTTCGTATATGAACCGATTGTCGAGGTCGTCCTCGGGCTGGTCGATTATCAACGGACCGTCACCCCTGTGTAAGAGAAGCAACAACAGTGCAGTCGCCTTCTGACCAGTGGAAAGGCGGCCCAGCGAGCGCCAGACAGGGGCGGCCTTTGGGCCGACATTGAGCTCGAGGTCTGTACTGATTGGCAAGTCGACTTCCTCGATGAGCATCAATGCCTCTTCTGAAGCGCCTGAGAGCGTTACCGACTGAGCCACAGAAATTGAGGGGTAACTAAACTGGATGGCATCGGCTCCCTGCCTGATGAGCTCAACAAACGACCGAGGAGAAAATGGGTTGGCTTCCGAAATAGCAGTCCGAACGTGATCGAGCCGCCCGCCAATTTGATCGGTAAGAATGGAAATTACGGGAGTGCGGTCCGCGCCATCGAGAATGCTTGCCTGGACAGTTCCCTTTAGCCGTCGCCCAACTTTTTTCGCCTCGCGTGTCAGGTCCCGGAGCCTCACTATCCGACTCGCTTCCGCGTTTGCCAGGAGTCTGTCTCGGTCTTCTAGTAGCTTGTCCAGGGCCTCCGCTTTTTCATCCCGAGTTTTCTGTAGCGGCGTCAATGCGTTCAGATCGCCACGGAGCTTGAGGTATTCGCTACCATCGATTCCTTCTGGTTGCAGGCCGCGTAGCACTTTCGCCAGATCGTCCCGCGTGGGAGATGTCACGGCTTCCCATTCGGTCCGGATAGCCGTGATGGACAGTTCCGTGCGAATCTTGGCTTCATTTAGTGAAGTAAGAACCGTTTCAACGACTGCGTTGTATGTACGCATAGCCTCGGCTACTTGCTTGAGAAGAGGAGCATTTGGAAGGCCCGTTGTCGAAACATCCGTCAAGAAAATCGCGTCGAGTTTTTCTACACTTCTCTGCTCGGTCTCTTTCAGAAGATCAGCACTGCGTTTTAGTAGTACTTCCTCTTGCTGTATTTGCTCCTGGAGCGTCAACTTTTCAGCTACGCCCGCTTCATCGAATCTTGCCAAGCGCTCGTCAATGATTGGCTTTCTGGCAAGTTTAGTATCCAAATCTGTTATGTCATCTTGGATACTGACGATGTCTGTGCGGGACTTCGAAAGTGCTTGAGCACTTGTTGCTGAAGCCGGGCTGGTGTCATTCGAGTCCGGGAGATATCCGGAGAGAAGTTGGGTCAATTTTTGTGGGTGTCTCGCTAATTCAGCCAGTTCACGCTGTCCGTATACTTCTGTCCCGCCGATCAAATCCCTAGGAGTCGAATTCAGGATCTGTCCCGTCAAGTCCCGAACTACCGCATTCTTACCAACTGTTCGCTCGATCGTATAGATAGACAGGGCTGGCTTCCGAACTTCGATTTGCGCGTGAATAGTCGTTCCGGCACCTAACACATTTTTCACAGTCGAGGCATGCTCATCTTGAGAGAATTTGGTTAACGGTGAAATTCCTAAAACGTACCTGATACTTTCCAGAACTGTGGACTTACCGGAGCCACGACCGCCTATGAGGACATTTAGGGACTCGTTGAATCGAATTTTCACTCCGTCAAGGAATCCACCCTCCCAAGAAATTCCTACGACTCTAGCGTGTAGATTCGCGGATGGATCCTCGCGGGTAATTCGAGTTTCTGGAGTCCTGAATGCTAGGTCGAGCCCATTGATCGATCGGCTGGAGAGTTTAATCCAACATGAACTACCTGATTTCTTCACATCGCTTGGATGGGTGATATCCGCAGCATTCAAAATTGCTATGGGATTATCGCGTTTGTAATCGGGTGTCTTATTGGACAATATTCCATTTTGGCCTTGAGTAGGATTTACGCCGCCGAGGGCGACGGCATGCAGTTGGGGACTGGTCCACGCATTGATCGCGGTTTGACCGCTCAGTTTGTCGAGCAATCCTCCTCCGGTGGTCACATGGGGCGCAACTACGACGGCGCCCCAATTCTTTGCCGCAGCGAGCAGTTCGAGGGTATCAAGGCTGCCTGGTCTGGAGTCGAGGCAGTCGTCTGGGATTCCACATTCTCCAATTCGTCGATTGATACTAGCCGCGGTGACTGCCGGATCGAACAGGACAAGGAGATGTGCACCGTCTTTGGCTGTTGCTTCGAATCCTGGAAAGACGGTGATCCCAACAGCCGTAGCAGCTTTACGAAGGACAGAGCTACTGTCCACACACCAGTGATCAGTAATGGCGATTACGTCGATCGAATCATGCTGGAGCGCCTCGATAAGGGCTGAATTATAGGACTCTTCGTCAGCGAACTCAGGTGATTCTTTGGCATTGTTCGCCAAATACGCAAATGGGTTTACTTGAAGCGCACACCGGTGCCACGAGGCACCTTCTTGCAGGCTTGAGAATACCGTATCCAATTTTGACCCCAATCAACAGTAGTGTTTATTTCACTCCTGACAAGGTACCTCAATGTGCTGACAACTACTTCAAACGTCGGGCTGAAGTCCTCTTTGTGACGTCGCCGAGGTGGTTCAGAGGGAGGCTTGAGAATGTAAGTCTGTCTGCGCCTGGCACTCCGGGAGACAAAAGACTCGACCTGACGGCGAGTATCGCCAACTAGTACGGACTTTATTGATACAGTCGGCCAGGCCGCAACGAGCCATGCACCTGATAACGACAAATAGCGACTGAGGCTTTCCAAGAAATTAAGAATTCGGTGAATGATTAAACTAGGAACCGATATTCTAGTCCGCACCTGAATGCCGGAACGGGCTAGCCCAATACCGTGGGCTTGGCGATTCATAAATCGACCAATGAGCGGGGCGGTGTCAAGCCGTCTTAGCAACATCCGCGTTGAGTAGCTTGGTGAAAACTTCGCGTGGTGTCAGGAATCCCAGGACGGCTC
>NZ_JBTNDH010000065.1:0-3778 GCF_054511095.1 Arthrobacter sp. TMN-49
CACTCCCGGTCTGGCCACTACTCAGACCGGAAGCGTCTACACAGGTATGAGACATCAATTGTCTACACAGGTATGAGACATGAACTGTCTACACAGGTATGAGACATGACAAGCACCATTTCGTCCAACAACTGCTACACAGATGGGGGCGGCTATGGTTTGCGCGCCTCGATCAAGAAGCGGGTCGTGGTGGCACTGAACGAGCCGTCGCGTTCAATGATGGCGTGGAGTTCGCGCAACTTGTCCTGGTGCGCCTCCACCGTGAAGCCGGGGACCATCCAGATGACCTTGCGCAGGAAGTAGATGACAGCGCCAATGTCGTAAAACTCGGTACGCAGGGACGCTGTTTGCAGGCTCACCACATCCAGCCCGGCGTCGGTGGCCTCCGTGGCGGCGTCGTCCCAGTGACGGGCGCGGCGCACGTGCTCCGGCTGGGCACCCAGAAAAAACTCCACCAACTCAAAAACGCTCGCGGGCCCCACCTGCTGAGACACATACCTGCCACCGGGGGCCAACACCCGGTGAATCTCGGACCACCAGGCCTTGACGGGGTGGCGGCTGCTGACAAGGTCAAAGGCGTTGTCGGCGAAAGGCAGCGGCGGTTCGTCGTCGTCGAACACCACGGCAACGCCCAGCGGGTGCAGCCTGGCCGTCGCCACGGGCAGATTGGGCGGCCAGCCCTCGGTGGCCACGGCCACCGGCGGAATCGTGGCGGCCCCGGCCAGAACCTCGCCGCCGCCTGTCTGCAGGTCAAGGGAGGCCCGGGCGTGGGCCATCGCGGCGGCCATGACCCCCTGATACCCCCAGGGCGGTCGCTCCTCCAGCGCCCGCCCGTCGAGCCAGGCGAAATCCCAGCCGGCAACGGAGACGGCAGCTGCTTCGGCCACGAGTTCTTCAAACGTTCTGCGCATGCCTCCAAGTCTATCGCCAGGGGCCCCGGACGGGCCGCGCGCGGCTGGGGAGGGCGCCGGCCGTTGGGCGGCGTTTAGGCTTGAGGCATGACTTTCCCCGCACGCCTCGTTCTGGCCTCCGCCTCCCCTGCCCGCACCAAACTGCTCTCCGACGCCGGCATTGTGCACCGCATCCTTGTCTCCGACGTCGACGAAGACGCCGTCAGCGCCGCGGCAGGGCCCCTGTCCCCCGCCGAGACGGCGCTGCTACTGGCCCGCGCCAAGGCCGAATCGGTGGCTGCGGGCCTTACGGAGACGCTGGTGGTGGGGTGTGATTCCGTCTTTGAATTCGACGGCGAGCCGTACGGCAAACCCTGGGAGTCAGGCGTCGCCCGTGAACGGTGGCAGCTCATGCGGGGCAAGTCCGGGGTGCTCCATACCGGGCACTGGCTCATCAACGCTTCCGGCGGCGCCGTCGCTGCGTGCGGTGAGATCAACAGCGCAGTGGTCAGCTTTGAGGACGTGTCCGACGCCGAGATTGACGCCTATGTTGCCACGGGCGAGCCCCTGCAGGTGGCTGGCGGGTTCACCATTGACGGCATGGCCGGGGCATTCATCAGCGGCGTGGCCGGTGACCCGCACACGGTGGTGGGCCTGTCCATTTCCACGCTGCGGCGGCTGTTGGCCACGACCGGGGTCTCCATCACTGAGTTGTGGGCCTAAGGGGCCAGACGGTTGGCTCCGCGCGCACTGGATCGTGCACGGGAGCAGGCACGGGAACTCACACAGGATTGGGCACAGGCCAGCATTTTTGTAGCTTCTCCACAAAAGAACCGTCAGGCACACGCATAAAGCGCATGATGGGTGCGTAGAATCCACATATTCACGCTAGGCTCTGTGAAGAATAGAAGGAGTCTCGTGTGAGCATTTCACAGTCCGCCAGTGCGCAAAAGCTGAGCAAAGTTCTGATCGCCAACCGCGGCGAAATCGCCGTCCGCATCATCCGGGCGGCCCGCGACGAGGGCATCACCTCCGTAGCTGTCTATGCTGAGCCGGACAGGGAAGCACTGCACGTGCGGATGGCCGATGAGGCGTTCGCCCTGGGCGGGTCCACGGCCGCGGACTCCTACCTGGTCATGGCGAAAATCCTCGACGCCGCGAAGCAGTCGGGTGCCGACTCCGTTCACCCCGGCTACGGCTTTCTGGCCGAGAACGCCGAGTTCGCCCAGCAGGTCATTGACGCCGGGCTGATCTGGATTGGCCCCTCCCCCGCAGCCATCGCCGCCTTGGGCGACAAGGTCCAGGCCCGCCACATTGCCGAAAGGGTTGGCGCCCCGCTGGTCCCCGGCACCAAGAACCCTGTGGCATCCACGCAGGAAGTCCTGGACTTCGCCGACGAATTCGGTCTGCCGCTGGCCATCAAGGCAGCTTACGGCGGCGGCGGACGCGGCATTAAAGTTGTCCGCACCCGGGAGGAAATCCCCGAACTGTACGACTCGGCAGTCCGCGAAGCCGTGGCAGCCTTTGGCCGCGGCGAGTGCTTTGTGGAGCGCTTCCTTGACTCCCCCCGCCATGTGGAAACCCAGTGCCTGGCGGACGCGGCCGGCAACGTCGTGGTCGTCTCCACCCGGGATTGCTCCCTGCAACGCCGCAACCAGAAACTGGTGGAGGAGGCGCCCGCGCCGTTCCTCTCCGATGACCAGAACAAGCGCCTCTACGACGCCTCCAAAGCCATCATGAGGGAAGCGCACTACGTTGGCGCCGGTACCTGCGAATTCCTCGTGGGCACCGACGGCACCATTTCCTTCCTTGAGGTCAACACGCGCCTGCAGGTGGAGCACACCATCTCCGAAGAGGTCACAGGCATTGACCTGGTCCGTGAGCAGTTCAGGATCGCCCGCGGCGAGGACCTTGGCTACGATGATCCCGAAGTCCGCGGCCACTCCTTCGAATTCCGCATCAACGGCGAGGATCCGGGCCGCGGCTTCATGCCAGCCCCCGGCACCGTCACCACACTGACGCTGCCCACCGGCCCCGGCGTCCGCGTCGATTCCGGCATCACCGCCGGTGAGGTCATTGGCGGCAACTTCGACTCCATGCTGGCCAAGCTCATTGTCACCGGCGCCACCCGCGAGCAGGCGCTCCAGCGTGCCAGCCGTGCACTGGCGGAAATGCAGGTCGGCGGCCTGCCCACAGTGTTGCCGTTCCACCGCGCAGTGGTTGTTGACCCGGCCTTCGCCCCGAGCGACGGTGCCGCGTTCACCACGCACACCCGCTGGATTGAGACCGAGTTCAACAACACCATCCCCGCGTTTGACCTGACAGGGATTGCCGGTGCCGCGGACGACGCCGGAACGCGCCAAAGCGTCACGGTCGAGGTGGGTGGCAAACGGCTTGAGGTGACGCTTCCGGCACAGTTCGCCGTGAATGGCGCCGCCACCAGTGGTGGCGCGAAGAAGGCGAAAAAGGTTGGCCGCCACCGCAGCACAGGCCCGATTGCCGCCAATGGCAACGCCTTGACCTCCCCCATGCAGGGCACCATTGTGAAGGTGGCCGTTGCTGACGGGGACGTGGTGTCCGAGGGTGATCTGATTGTGGTGCTGGAGGCCATGAAGATGGAACAGCCCCTCACAGCCCATAAGGCTGGCACCGTGACGGGCCTGAGCGCCGCAGCCGGTCACACTGTCGCGGCCGGCGCCGTCCTGGCCACCATCGAGGACTAACCCCACCCGCTTTAAGCAACTGACCCGCAGAAAACGGCGAAAATTCGTGCTTTTGAGGCTGTTGCTTTTCGGTTTGACGGCTTGCCTTGTGTGAATGTGGTCGGCGGCAGCGGGCTGTCGTTTGCGGGTTCGGCGTTGTAGGCCCGTGTTGAAGGGCCGTATCAG
>NZ_JBTNDH010000066.1:0-3619 GCF_054511095.1 Arthrobacter sp. TMN-49
GGGTGTGGTGGTGTTGGTTTTCATGGTTCTCTCGATAAGTAAGTGTTGATTACATGTGTGTAGTCAAGTTTTTAAGGGCACACGGTGGATGCCTTGGCATTAGGAGCCGAAGAAGGACGTAGGAATCTGCGATAAGCCTCGGGGAGTTGATAACCAAACTTTGATCCGAGGGTGTCCGAATGGGGGAACCCCGCTACCCGTTGCAAGACGAGGTGGTGACCTGCATCTGAATATATAGGATGTGTGGAGGGAACGTGGGGAAGTGAAACATCTCAGTACCCACAGGAAGAGAAAACAAAAGTGATTCCGTGAGTAGTGGCGAGCGAAAGCGGAACAGGCTAAACCGTGTCATGTGTGATAGCCGGCGGGCGTTGCATGGTGCGGGGTTGTGGGATTTACCGTTACGGATCTGCCGGTCTGTTGAGGGGAATGGTGCATGTATAGGTGAACGGTTTTGAATGGCCGACCGTAGAGGGTGAGAGTCCCGTAACTGAAATGCAGTGCACTCCCTGGTGAGTATCCCAAGTAGCACGGGGCCCGAGAAATCCCGTGTGAATCTGTCAGGACCACCTGATAAGCCTAAATACTACCTAATGACCGATAGCGGACAAGTACCGTGAGGGAAAGGTGAAAAGTACCCCGGGAGGGGAGTGAAATAGTACCTGAAACCGTGTGCTTACAATCCGTCAGAGCAAGCGTGCCCCTTGTGGGTAGTTGTTCTTGTGATGGCGTGCCTTTTGAAGAATGAGCCTGCGAGTTAGTGTTACGTCGCGAGGTTAACCCGTGTGGGGAAGCCGTAGCGAAAGCGAGTCTGAATAGGGCGATCGTAGTGGCGTGATCTAGACCCGAAGCGAAGTGATCTACCCATGGCCAGGTTGAAGCGCGTGTAAGAGCGCGTGGAGGACCGAACCCACTTCAGTTGAAAATGGAGGGGATGAGCTGTGGGTAGGGGTGAAAGGCCAATCAAACTTCGTGATAGCTGGTTCTCCCCGAAATGCATTTAGGTGCAGCGTTGCGTGTTTCTTACTGGAGGTAGAGCTACTGGATGGCTAATGGGCCCTACAAGGTTACTGACGTCAGCCAAACTCCGAATGCCGGTAAGTCAGAGCGTAGCAGTGAGACTGTGGGGGATAAGCTTCATAGTCGAGAGGGAAACAGCCCAGACCACCAACTAAGGCCCCTAAGCGTGTGCTAAGTGGGAAAGGATGTGGGATTGCTTAGACAACCAGGAGGTTGGCTTAGAAGCAGCCATCCTTAAAAGAGTGCGTAATAGCTCACTGGTCAAGTGATTCCGCGCCGACAATGTAGCGGGGCTCAAGTACACCGCCGAAGTTGTGGATTTCAAACATTACCCAAGCAGATCAGGACTTGTCTTGTACCTGTTCAGGGGTTTGGAGTGGTAGGGGAGCGTCGTGTAGGCATTGAAGCCGCAGTGTGAACTAGCGGTGGAGCCTACACGAGTGAGAATGCAGGCATGAGTAGCGAAAGACGGGTGAGAAACCCGTCCGCCGAATGATCAAGGGTTCCAGGGTCAAGCTAATCTGCCCTGGGTAAGTCGGGACCTAAGGCGAGGCCGACAGGCGTAGTCGATGGACAACGGGTTGATATTCCCGTACCGGTGAAGAACCGCCCATATTGAACTGATAATACTAACCACCCAAACCACTATTTGAGTGCCTTCGGGCCAGGAATGTGTGGGGAGCGTGGGACCTGAATCAGGGAGGTAAACGTATTAACAGGTGTGACGCAGGAAGGTAGCCGAGCCGGGCGATGGTAGACCCGGTCTAAGGACGTAGGAAACACGATAGGCAAATCCGTTGTGTTGTCTTCAATGACGATTCTGAGATCTGATGGGACCCCCGTAGGGGGGAATTCGGTGATCCTATGCTGCCTAGAAAAGCATCGACGTGAGGTTCTAACTGCCCGTACCCCAAACCGACACAGGTGATCAGGTAGAGAATACTAAGGCGATCGAGAGAATTATGGTTAAGGAACTCGGCAAAATGCCCCCGTAACTTCGGGAGAAGGGGGGCCTGCCTCGTGAAGGAACCTAGCGTTCCGTGAGCGAGTGTGGGCCGCAGAGACCAGGGGGAAGCGACTGTTTACTAAAAACACAGGTCCGTGCGAAGTCGCAAGACGATGTATACGGACTGACTCCTGCCCGGTGCTGGAAGGTTAAGAGGACCGGTTAGCTCACTTCGGTGGGCGAAGCTGAGAATTTAAGCCCCAGTAAACGGCGGTGGTAACTATAACCATCCTAAGGTAGCGAAATTCCTTGTCGGGTAAGTTCCGACCTGCACGAATGGAGTAACGACTTCCCCGCTGTCTCAACCATAAACTCGGCGAAATTGCAGTACGAGTAAAGATGCTCGTTACGCGCAGCAGGACGGAAAGACCCCGAGACCTTTACTATAGTTTGGTATTGGTGTTCGGAGTGGCTTGTGTAGGATAGGTGGGAGACTGTGAAGTCACAACGCTAGTTGTGATGGAGTCATCGTTGAAATACCACTCTGGTCACTTTGGACATCTAACTTCGGCCCGTAATCCGGGTCAGGGACAGTGCCTGATGGGTAGTTTAACTGGGGCGGTTGCCTCCTAAAAAGTAACGGAGGCGCCCAAAGGTTCCCTCAGCCTGGTTGGCAATCAGGTATCGAGTGTAAGTGCACAAGGGAGCTTGACTGTGAGAGGGACACCTCAAGCAGGGACGAAAGTCGGGACTAGTGATCCGGCGGCACATTGTGGAATGGCCGTCGCTCAACGGATAAAAGGTACCTCGGGGATAACAGGCTGATCTTGCCCAAGAGTCCATATCGACGGCATGGTTTGGCACCTCGATGTCGGCTCGTCGCATCCTGGGGCTGGAGTAGGTCCCAAGGGTTGGGCTGTTCGCCCATTAAAGCGGTACGCGAGCTGGGTTTAGAACGTCGTGAGACAGTTCGGTCCCTATCCGCTGCGCGCGCAGGAAATTTGAGAAGGGCTGTCCTTAGTACGAGAGGACCGGGACGGACGAACCTCTGGTGTGTCAGTTGTACTGCCAAGTGCATCGCTGATTAGCTACGTTCGGATGGGATAACCGCTGAAAGCATCTAAGCGGGAAGCCCGCTTCGAGATGAGATTTCCATACACGTAAGTGTGAGAGGCCCCCAGCTAGACCACTGGGTTGATAGGCCGGACGTGGAAGCGAGGACTAAAGACTCGTGAAGCTGACCGGTACTAATAAGCCGATAACTTACACTACACACACCTTATAAAGCATAAATTGCTCGCGTTCACTATGTGGTTCCCAACCAACAAACCCACCCGTTTGTTCGGCCAAGGGAAACCAAAAAAACAAGATACCACCACCGGTAAACCACCAGTGCAAACATCTTGTACAATAGAATACTGTTGTTCATCACAGAACACCCAACAAGCCACCCAACCACAGCGCAAGCCATGGTTTCGGGGAACGAGTTACGGTGGTCATAGCGTGGGGGAAACGCCCGGTCCCATTCCGAACCCGGAAGCTAAGACCCACAGCGCCGATGGTACTGCATTCGTGAGGATGTGGGAGAGTAGGACACCGCCGGACAACACGTAAACAGGTAGAGGCCCCACACCCCAGGTGTGGGGCCTCCCT
>NZ_JBTNDH010000067.1:0-3458 GCF_054511095.1 Arthrobacter sp. TMN-49
CCATGATTATCCGGAGGATTCTGTTATCCCGTGTAGTGTCGGTCGGGCGTTGTCTGGCGCGGGTTCGGGCGCCCATTCCTCGGGATAATTATTTGAGTCCGGCGAGGCGGAGTGTCAGGTCATCGTCTCCTTTCCAGATCGGGGCGAGGTCGGGTGTGGTGCTGGCTGCTTTCTGGATGGCCTCGCGGACCATCTGGTTGTCCGCCGAGGCGTAGATTTCGGTGGTGGAGATATTCGCGTGGCCAAGGAATTCCTTGATGTGGGGCAGTGGCACGCCGGCCCGGAGCATTTGCATCGCACGGGCGTGCCGGAGCTGATGGGCGTGGATGTGCTCGGGAATTTCCGGGCAGTTCTTTCTTGCGGTGTCCGCGTGCTTGTTCAGCAGGTAAGCAACGTTGTCCTGGCTCATGGGCTGGTGCTGGCCGGCCCGGATCGTGTAGAAGAACAGGGCCTCAGGAACACTGGCGCCGGGGTGGAATAGTGTCAGGTACTGCACCAGATGCCGTCCGGTTTTGTCCATGATGGGCAGTGTGCGTGTCTTTCGGCCTTTTCCTGTAAGTGTTACTTGTCCACTTCCGGCCGTGGTGGTCACGTCGGCCAGCGTCAGATCGAGGACTTCTTGGATGCGTGCGGCGGCATCGAAGAGCAGCAGGATCATGGTGGTGTCGCGCAGGCCTCGGCTGGTTTGTTGTCCTGGTGCGCGAATCAGCGCTTCAACGGCGGCCATACTCAACGCATCCGGAGCATGCTCGGGTGTTCGGGCGGGGCGGACTCTTTTGACGTCCAACCAGATCGCAACGAGTGCGGCCTCTTCTCCAGCGCAGTATGACAGGAAGGACTTGACGGCGGCCAGTCGTTGATTCGCGGTGGAGGCGGCCAGGTGCCGGGAATCCATGAGCCATGTGAGGAACGCGTTCACGCTGCTGTAGGTGATCGCGTCGAAGCCGACCTGATCCAGCTTCAAAGACCGGGTTTCGCCCAGAAACGCCAAGAAGGTGTTCAAGGCCGTCTTGTAGGAGCGAATCGTGTGGGGGCTGAGTCTGCGAGCTCGCGGAAGATAGATCGTCAACCAGCTTCGGACCAAGGAGAAGAATTCATCGGATTTCATGGTGTGCCTCCGGGAACAGGGATTCAATATGTGTATTCGCGATGCCGCGCAGCTCGGGATAGAAGTCGGCGGCCAAATGAAAGTAATACCAGGTGTCCTCGGTGTTTCTGTGCCCCAGATGCAAGCTCAAATAGGCGACCAGCACCTCCGGGCTCCGCCCGGCACGCACCCACCGGTTGATCACTTCGATCACATGGGCATGCCGCAGGTCATAAGGCCGCGGAGGCGAACCGGGACTCGCCACGATGAGCGAGCCAGCAACATCCAGAAGCTCATGGAACCAACTGTCCAGTGCCGTGCTGCTATAGATGTTTCCCTGGCGGTTGGGAAAGAACGGTATCCGATCTGGGTGGAAGGGAATGATCTCCGCATCGTATGCGCGGCAATACTCCTGCAGACACGGTGACATGAACACCATCCGGTCCTTGTGCCCCTTGGACTCACGAATCAGCACCGCACCACGGGCCAGATTGACATCGTTGCGGTGAAGTTTCCTCGCCTCGCCCGGGCGCAGACCCAGGCAATAGATCATCCGAAATACCACCGGTATGATCAGTTGCCGCTGCCCACCAATCGGCGAATCTTTGATCGCGTCGGCCGCATCAAAAAGCGCACGCAGCTCCCGGTGGGAAAAAATATGCGGACTGTAATGAATCCGTCGTCCAGGAATGCCCGTCGGGATGACATAGGCCTCGATTCCCAGCGAGGCCATGTGCTTGGCGAGCTGCCTGATGGAGGTAATCCTCTTGATCTGGCCGTTGATATGTTCGGCTGGATGTTTCACGACCCATTCCATGGCCATCTCCCGTGAAAGACTGCTCTGCCCTGGGTAGTGCTGAGCGCACATGGCGTCGAAGGCCAACAAATGACGCTCCGAGGATTCATACGGCAGCCCCATCGCATGCTTAAGCTCCAGGAGACCTTGGATATGAGGGGCCAAGCCGCTGACAAGGCCGTTCATGACCTTGTCCTTCTGGGTTCGATCCCCACAAAATCAAGACAACATGCCCGCATGCGTTCCTCGTCGGCAGCAAGATAGTGCTTGGCTGAGGAAATACTCCGGTGGCCCAGCGCCTCGGAGATGACGGGCAACGGCGTATCACCTTCGAGCATTCTGGTCGCCAAGGAAGCCCTCAACACCCGAAAACCGCGGCCGCCGGTATCGGGCTGGGAACCAAATCCTGTCCGGGCAAAGGCACCGGCCGCCATGTGATGCAAGCGATTCGAAGGCGCTAAGGCAACGTACGGGGCTTGTGTCCGAAGAAATACGTGCTCATCGTTCACCCCGGTGGGCCTGTCGTGAAGCAGATAGTTGGCGATGGCCTCTCCAACGTCAGCCAACAGTGGCAGGGTCAGCGCCGTCTGTGTCTTGTGTTGCGCCAGGGTGATGCATCCGTGCCGCCAGTCGATATCCTGCAGGCGCAGGGCCACGATATCGACGGGGCGCAACCCGGTTCGCGCTCCCAGCAGCAGCATTGCACGGTCCCGAATTCCGGTGACCGTACCCGCGTCGGGCGAGTTCGCGAGCATCTCAACCTTCTCAGCGGGCAGCACAGAAACATGTCTCACGCGTCGTGAAAAGATCCGAGGAACAGCTCTGGTCAGACCTGAGCATCCTTGGGATTCTTCGAGGAATCGGCACAGCACCCGAACGGCGGAGAGCACAGTCCCCATGCTGCCCGGCTGATAGCTCCCTGCCAGTGAAAGCAAGGCGGACGCCACATCTGAACCAGACAAAGCTTGAAAATCCGTGATTCCTTGCTCTTGCCACGACGCCAACGTCCGGCGACCAACGGTTGCACGCAGCTCTTGTGTGGTCTGGGCCAGACCTTGTTGGGTCAGCCATCCTTCGAAGCGCTCCTGAACGGAACGAAACACACCATTGAGCGCATCATTCGGTCCGGCATGCTTGGATAACTTCCACTGATACGTGCCAGTTTCGTTGACCTCTGACAGCACAAGGGCGCTCTTGCGCAGGAGCTTGTATTTCCACTCCTTGAACCTGCCCTCGGCGCGTTCCTTGGTCAGGAACTGCAAGTAGACTGCCACGGTTTCGTCAGTGAACTCGGTGACTTCTTGTTCGGAGCAGAACACCTCGAACCGGTGCCATGCCCACCGATACTGCATCAGCGTTGACGCTGCGTGATTGAGCTTGAGGACCTCAGCATCAGCTGTTGAGATCAGCTCACCAATGGGAATCTTCACTTCTTCCTCACCTCCAGGAGAAAACGAACAAGGGTGAGTCAGCGTAGTCCCAGATTGTTATCCCGAGTAGGACCCCACAAAAACCGGCAGGGCAAAGGCATAGCGGCAGAAACTCGGGATAACAGAATCCTCCGGATAATCATGG
>NZ_JBTNDH010000068.1:0-3272 GCF_054511095.1 Arthrobacter sp. TMN-49
ACTATTGAGTTCTCAAACAACAACCACACCCAGCCAACACACCCAAACCAACAAACAGTCCGCAATGATCAGTGCCGAGGCAACTTTTCAAGCTTACCCACAACGTTTCAGGAAAGCAAATCCACCAAACAGCGAACCAACCCACCAAAACACCACAAAAACACCGGCAAAACCGGCATCAAGTAGGGGGATTTTCGTTCCCCCAACAAGCGGGGCAACTCGAAAAACAATACACGCCTTTCCGCCAGCACGCAAACCCTCTGGCCATGTTGCCGGGCTAAGGAGCGGGCGGAAGTGAGACGGCTATTTGTTGACAGATTCCTTCAGGATGTACTTGGGCACGAGGACTGCACAAAGCGCTGTGACGGCCCAGACAATGAGTGTGGCGAAGATCCAGGTTACGAATCCATTGATGTTGATGCCGCCGAAGCCGAAGTCGGCAATGACGAGGGCTAGGAACGTTGAGATCAATGACGCAGCGCCAGCAAGCGCCGGCGTGTACTTGGTGGCCAGCTTGGCGACCAGTCCCACCAACAACGACTGTGCAACGGTAAAGACAATGACTGCAGTGAGGAATCCTGAGAAGCGCAGGTGGAGCCCCGGCAGAAATAGTGCAGCAAGAACAATGGCCACGGCGGAGCTGCCCAGTTGTACGCCGATGCCTATCAATAGTTTCTTCATGTCCCGAGCATAATCGCTGCGCAATATGAATGGGAGGATGCGCATACCTCAGACGGCTGTTGCCGCCGGCTCGTGCGGTGGCATGGCTATCAGGACTCTTCACATCCGGAGCGCCTCCTGCCTTCAGGTTGTTGAACTTGTGCGCAACTTCGACTGAGCATTAGCTCTACCAACGAAATGCTGCGCAGCCAGTTCTGTTCTCTGCAGCGACGCGGGATACCTCCTTAGTGCGGTAGTGCGAAATCTGGCTTGGTGCTTCTTCTGCGTGTCATGCAGGGGACACTGTGGACCACTAGTTGGGGAGAGGGAGGACCATCCTGTCTTAGCACCGGGCTTCGAGAGTATTGAGGACCGGCTTGGCCCTGTGAGGGTGGTTGCTTGCGGAAGCTGTCAGCGGCACTGAAGTGGCCCCGATGGAGCAGTGCGTTGATTGAACCCGCACATCTCAAACGAGTCACCCCGAATTTGGCCGGCTGCCGCGCCAAAGCTTTTGCATGCCGCCCGCCGAGATGACAAGAGAATCTCCGGCAGAACCATTGGAATCACTGCGCCCTTTAGTCCCAACAGTTCGATTGGCACAGGCGAAGCGAAAGTTTGACACACCACGCTTTCATGCTGGCCACCAGCTTGCGGGCCCTCAACAACACAAAGAGCATGCGACCGATGAAAGGTCCGTCAGGCCCGAAGGTCATGCTTCCTTACAGCGCGTTCGGAGCAGGCCGACTGCTCGTCTTTCCGGGCGGCGCTATCCCGAAGCAAATTACGTGCTCGAACACGGTCTCCTCATCCTCGTGGAAGGCCCAGACCTTGATGGCCAGCACCGGTATTCGTTCACCGATCACCTTCCAGTGCACTTGAGGCTTGTACGGTCGTCTAGGGCAGCCATGCAGCGTTGCTGTCTCCCTTACCAATGTTGTCCGTCTCTGAGACACGAGCGGCGGCTACCTACAATGCCGAAACATCTCGTGTCGAATTGGGGGTCACAGTGTTGGCGCGGGATCTTCGCGGGAACCGGATGAGTCTGTGGAGTCTGCTTCCAAATGGTACGCAAGTGTGGGTTTTGCCCGAGACGAGCGTGACCCACACGAGTCGAGGTGCGGCGGCGTCATTCAACGATTTCCCCGCCCACGAGATCAGCGTCCGCCGTCAAGCTCTGAGCAATACCACCCGCCCGGCCACGGTGGTGTAACCACACCAAATAGTCATGCCCTGTTGATACCGCCAGTTAATTCACAGCCCTAGTAAGCGTTGTACGATCTGGTATCCGCCGAACGGAGACCGGACCAGACACCTACTTCGGCCGCGCAGTACTCGGAATGGTGGTGGTCTCATCGAGCGGGCTCGTCACCGTCGTGATCTCACGCCCGGCAGGGTCAAGGGTGCAATCACTCTTAATGAGAAAGCTGGACCGCGTCTTGCCGGGCGTGTATTGGACGAAGCCCCCGTTTGGGGTGGTGGCGTTGATTTGCCGTGCTGTGACATTGCCGCCCATGTTCGTGAAGATGTTCCCGATGGTGTAGCCCAGCGATTCCCAATGGGCTTTCATGGCAGCGATCTCAGCATCCGGGTCAACGACTGCTCCTGCCTCGCGTCTGGTTCGGTAGTAGCGGCCGTCTTGCGAGGACTCCACCCGGCAAGCCTGCCCGTTATAGCCCGCCAAGTCATGGCGATCCCAACTCGGCCAGCTCGCTGTGGAGTGCTTCACGAGATCATCCCCGGCCTCCAAGGAATCGTTGAAAACGTGCTTCGCAGCACGTGTTCCGCCGAACGGTTTCTCAGTACTCGATCCAGTCACGGTTCCTCCAATGTCAGGTGATTCGGCCGGGCCACACCCCACTAACACCACGGTCAAGAGCGTGGCAATGGACAGGGCAATGACCCGGTTACTGTGACGGCTGTTGTTGCTGGGCACGGGACCTATTTTTCCGGGGCTGTACTGGGTGTGGTGGTTGATACATCGAGCGGGCTTGTCACCGTCGTTGCTTCCTTTGCCAACGGATCAAGGGTGCAGTCACTCTTGAGGTTGATTCCACTTCGTCCCTTTGGAGGGTGTGAAGACAACCCGCGTGCCCAGAGGTGTCGTTGCGCTGAGATCGATGCGTTGGTTTTCGCCCGGCCATGGCACTATCCCTTCGATTGTGTAGCCTTTGGCTTCCCAGCGAGATTTCATCGTCTCGACGGCAGACTTCGGATCTGCTACCGGCCCGCCGTCTCCGACCACGGTGTAGCTGTTACCGTTTTCCCTGGACTTGATACCGCACGATTCCGTACTGTAACCCGCAGTCCTCTTCAGGTCCCACCCCGGGAATGTGGTGCCGGAGTGCTGCACGGTGTCGTCGATGGTGTTCAGGAAGTCAGCGAATTCGTCCTTGGCCGGGCGGGTACCTCCGAAGGATTTGGGCGTGTTGTTTGCGGTCACGGTTCCTGAAGTTTCAGGTGATTCGCTCGGCCCACACGCCAAAAGCGATACACCCATAAGGTGGGGTTCCCCGCAAGTTGTGGACACGTGTTCTGCATCACGCGGCTTGCGTGAGTGCTTCTTCTTTCATTGCATGCGGCTCTTTTTGAGCGCGTAGGCCCTGCTCATGCTC
>NZ_JBTNDH010000069.1:0-3184 GCF_054511095.1 Arthrobacter sp. TMN-49
GTATCAATAAAACTTGGCACACTATTGAGTTCTCAAACAACAACCACACCCAGCCAACACACCCAAACCAACAAACAGTCCGCAATGATCAGTGCCGAGGCAACTTTTCAAGCTTACCCACAACGTTTCAGAAAAGCAAATCCACCAAACAGCGAACCAGCCCACCAAAACACCACAAAAACACCGGCAAAACCGGCATCAAGTAGGGGGATTTTCGTTCCCCCAACAAGCGGGGCAACTCGAAAAACAATACACGTCTTTCCACTGCATAGCCAACCGAAACCCTGTGACCCCGCGCACCTGCACAGGTGTCAGCGCCGGACTGAACATTGGACACTAGCGCCGATGCAAAAAGTTACTGTAGGCGCCCGGCAAGAAGCCCTCCGCCTTGTCCGTGCCACCCAACGTCAGTCTTCGCTGCGGGTGGCGGACTTGAGTATGGCGCTGATGACGTCAGGAAACCGCGCCTGTATCTCCCCAGTCCTGGGCCAATTGAGGCGACTGTTGCCCGGGCCGAGTTCCTGTCGGATGAGGCCCGATTCCCGGAGCACTTTGAAGTGCGCCGAGAGTGTTGATTTGGAAAGCTCGGATTCGAAGGTTCCGCAGGTCTTGCCGGGTTCGGCGTTGATGTCGACAAGGAGTCGAAGTCGCGTGGGGTCGGCGCAGGCGTGCAGGATTCTGGTTAGATCCAGGTCATCCGCCCGAGGGTGAAGAAGGGGTTTCATTCTGGCCTTCCTTTCGTCTCACCATCATGTACAGTGTTCATGTATTCGTCAACTCACGAACACTTGGAGTCGCCATGACCCGTACCACCTCACTCGCCGCCGTCGGCGGCCTAGCAACAGCTCTGGCCTGGGGCGGCATGTTCACCATCGCTAAAACCGCATTCCCCCATCTGGGGCCGTTCCAGCTGACGGTCGGCAGATTCATCGTGGCCACGGTCGTCTTTATGCTCATCCTCGCTCTCAAAGAGGGGCCCCGAGCCGTCATCCCTGGTAAGAGGGCCGGTGCCTTGTGGCTGGTGGGAACTATTGGCTTCGCCGGGTTCAACATGCTCATGTACGCCGGCCTAGCCTACTCGGCACCGCAAACAATCTCCTTGGTCATGGCGACACTACCTATGGTCACGCTGTTCGTCATGTGGGCCCGCACCAAAAAGCGCCCCGCTGGTCTGGTGCTCCTCTTCTCGGCCATAGCACTCGTCGGTGTCGCCATGGTTCTGGGGAACGGCAACCCTGCCGCTATCCTCCACGGTGGTCTCGGCCTAGGCGTTCCATTGACTTTTTCTGGCGTCATAGCGTGGGTCATCTACACGACCAGCCGCGGCGCCTTCCTGGAGTTAAGCCTGCTTAGGTTCACCACGCACACCTGCCTGCTCGGAACGGTCTCCATCATCGCCCTCACTTCGGTACTGACATGGAACGAGCCGCCCATAGCTGTCGGGGACGTCGGTGCCGTCATCTGGCAGATCCTCTACATGGCGCTTCCAGCCACTGTGCTGGCCGTACTCACCTGGAACTACGCCGTCGCTACTTTGGGGGCATCCAATGGGGTCCTGTTCATAAACCTTGTCCCCATCACTGCCTTTACCATCGAAGCCCTCCGCGGCCACCAGCCCACGGTCGGCGAAATCGCCGGAGTCACACTTACACTCGGTGCGCTTCTTGCCGTGAACCTGGTCGCGCGACGCAAGACGACAACCATCCGACGAATCGATGCCGCACAAGCCCTGGCCAACACACTCAAAGAGTAGAACGTGACCGCCAGCTAGTCCCAGAAACCTGCGCCGTGAGAAGTGCGGGTGGCTCTTGGTGGTTTGCGGGGATTTGGGTTCCCGGGTGAGTGTCATGCCGTCGTCCTGGCGGCACTTCTGAAGAGAATAGCTGATGTGTAGTTGTTTGGGTTGCGGTAGCCGCGGGCTGTGCGTTTGATGTGTTTGATGGCGGTGTTGTTGGCTTCGACTTTTCCGCTGGCGGCGCCGTTGACGATGAAGACTTCGATTTCCTTTCACCACCGGCAAATGGTCCGCCAGAGCCTGGTCGTCTCCGGTAGCTTCGATGCTTGAACCGGCTTCTCGAGGTCCTCTTTGGCTAGTTCGGCGTCTTCTCAGGAACCGGTAGGCAAAAGGACTCTGACTTGTTCCTTCACCTCCCAGGCCGCCTTGAGTTTCCCCGTCGGATCGTCCGTGGCGAAGACTATCTCCAACCTCGCGCGGGCATTCACTGAGAGGGTATCGTCAGCCCGAAGCAACAGCGTCCGGTGCGCCCACGCCGTTTCGACTCCCCGACGTCGCCGGCCATGAACCTGATGAGCGAGCTGCTGACGGACTTCGGTCATGGCCTGGTTCGCCAGGGAGACTTGATGGAAGTGATCCACCGCCACCGCTGTTCTGGGTAGCCACATCCGCAGCGCTTTCCTGAACGCAACCGAGGGGTCTTTCGCCACCACGTGCACTCCGAGGCGCCAGTGCAGTGGGCGTTGGATCAGCCACGCACCGACGACTGCATGGTCACCGCCGTCGACAACGCCCAGGACATGATCGGTATCGATGTCTGGGAGCTTGAGCAAGCAGGCTTCATTCACCGCATCCACCAAATGATCACGCAGCCTACCCGTGGAGCGTGATCGCGGTGGGACTTGGGTGGTGGATTCAAAGAATGACAGCCGCTCACACGCCATCTCTTGGCAGTACCACCGGTACTTTCGCCACAAGACTTCAATTTTCCCGGCGACGGGAATGTCGCGGATGCGTGGGAAGCGGCGTTCCTTCCTTCGCGTGGCCACCACCCCGCAGCTGGGGCACCCTGGTGGTTGCTCACTTTCAACAAGGACTTGGCGGCAACCATCAGCGGAGATTGTCATCGAGATGACACGGTAGTCGGGCAGATTGAAAAGCGTGGTGGCAGCGTCGACTGCCACAACGGTAGGCTCGTTCAAGGCTCGTGATCCTGTTCCGGTTGAATGCGTAGATAACACTCATCCCAGCAGGGCCACGGGCCCTTTGCGTAGCCAAGTCAAGAACTCAAACCGCCACGAACCACGAAGAGGCGTTAAATGGTTGTGGCCACCCTTTGGGGGTGGCCGTGGTTGTTTGGTTGTTAATGTGAGGGAGGCCCCACACCTGGGGTGTGGGGCCTCTACCTGTTTACGTGTTGTCCGGCGGTGTCCTACTCTCCCACATCCT